>JBDSVV010000149.1:0-6413 GCA_039927035.1 Ornithinibacter sp.
GACACCATCCACGTCGTGCCCGACAGCCGCAACCTGCCGACCGAGTTCACCGAGAGCCGCTTCCCGTTCATCGTCGAGCGCCTCGGCCTGGCCGTCGACTCCGGTGGTGCCGGTCGCCACCGCGGCGGCCTCGGCTACGAGAAGCAGATCCGGATGCTGCGCGACGCCCACTTCATGTCGATCGCGGACCGCTCGATCCTCGCGTGCTGGGGGGTCAAGGGCGGCAAGGCCGGCCACTCCTTCCAGGTGACCGTGGACGTCGGCGGGCCGACCGAGCGCACCGTCGACGCCCTGGCCGACGCCGAGCAGGTGCTCGCCGGGCAGGTGATCCGCATCCGGACGACCGGTGGCGGCGGCTGGGGTGACCCGCTCGAGCGGCCCTACGACGAGGTCGAGCGCGACCTGCGCTGGGGCAAGGTGTCGTTCGCCGGGGCAGAGGCGGACTACGGCGTGATCGCCACCGGCACCAAGGACGCTCCGGTCATCGACGCGCCGGCCTCCGACGCGCTGCGAGACCGGCGCCGCGAGGCCCGAGTCGACGCGCAGCCCTTCTTCGACCGGGGCCCCGGCTACGCGGCCCTCTCCGGCGGTGCGACGAGCGCCGACGTCGACTGGGTCTGACGGGCCCGGCGCCACCCACGTGACCATTCCGCGGATCCAGGCGCGACGCCATCCTGGTGTCGCGGCTACCGTCGACGGATGGCGAAGTACGAGGTCAACGATGCTGCAGTCGCCCACGCGCGCCGGCTGATCAACGGGCACCAGTACGTCCTGGACAGCGAGTGGGGCGAGACGCAGCCCGATGCCGACGTGCAGAACGCCTACCTCGAGCGGCACTCCTGGCAGGACTACGGCGCCTGGCACCTCGGGCTGACTGTGGGCGTCAAGGATGAGACCAAGGCCCGCTTCGCGTTCGTCTCCGGCGACTTGCGTCGGGTGCACCGCAGCGCGCTCATCGCGTGCGTCTACCGCGCGTCGCAGTGGCGCCACAAGGAGGTCGAGCTGGCGGCCCACGACCTGCTCCAGCACCTCGACGCAACGAGCGCCTGACACGGCGGTGCCGGCAGAACCTGACAGAGGGATGCCGGGCACGACGGCCCGGGCTGCCGAAGGGCCCCGAGCGCGGCGTGGCTAGGTTGGCCACTGACGACTTCGTCAGCGTCGCAGACCGCGGGCGACGTCGCAGACCCAGCCGTGACGGCATCCGCCCGTCACCGACCAGCAGGAGTGCACGTGCGCGGACCCATGACCGGAATCACCGTGATCGACCTCTCGCGCGCCCTCGCCGGCCCGCACGCCGCGATGATGCTCGGCGACATGGGGGCCCGGGTCATCAAGGTCGAGTCGGGCACCGGCGACGACACGCGCGGCTACGGCCCGCCGTTCGTCGGCCCGGAGGACGACCCGGTGTCGACCTACTTCCTCTCGTGCAACCGCAACAAGGAGTCGATCGCGCTCGACCTGAAGAGTGACGACGGCCGCGAGACCCTCACCCGGCTGGTGCGCCACGGCGACGTGCTCATCGAGAACTTCCGGCCCGGAGTGCTCGAGCGGCTCGGCTTCTCGATGGATCGTCTGCACCAGGTCAACCCCGCACTGGTGATCCTCTCGATCAGCGGCTTCGGCCACGACGGGCCCGAGGGCGGGCGCGCCGGCTATGACCAGATCGCCCAGGGCGAGGCGGGCCTGATGTCGATCACCGGCCCCGGGCCCGAGGAGCCGCAGCGCGTGGGGGTGCCCATCGCCGACCTGTTGGCGGGCCTGCACGGCGCCTACGGTGTCGCCGCGGCCCTGCGCGAACGCGAGATCACCGGCGTGGGCCGGGTCGTGCGCACCTCGCTGCTCGCGGCCGTCGTCGGCGTCCACGCCTTCCAGGGCACCGCGCACACCGTCGCGGGGCAGACGGCCCGGGCCCAGGGCAACCACCACCCCTCCATCGCGCCCTACGGGCTCTTCCACGCGGCCGACGGGCCCGTGCAGATCGCGGTCGGGTCCGAGTCGTTGTGGCAGCGTTTCGCACCGGCGTTCGGCATCGACCCAGCGGCCTCGCAGTTCGCCACGAACGCCCTCAGGGTCACGAACCGCGAGCACCTCGTCGAGGTGATCGACGCGGTCTTCGGTACCTGGCCCTCGGCAGACCTGCTCGCCCGGCTCGACGAGGTCGGGGTGCCCGCGGGACAGGTGAGGTCGCTCGACCAGGTCTATGCGTGGGAGCAGACCAGGTCGCAGGGCCTCGTCATCCCCGTGGAGCATCCGACCCTCGGCACCATCGAGCTTCCCGGACCACCGATCCGGTTGGACGACAACGCGTTCGGTGGCGGACGGCAGACCCACCTCCCGCCCCCACGACTCGGTGAACACGACGCCGCCATCCGTGCCTGGCTCGACCAGCGCGACGGCCGATGAGCACCTCACTGCGGCGCCCTGTTGCCCACGAGCTCATTTCCGGCGTGCTCGACGACGGCAGCTTCATCTCCTGGGACGGCCCGCCGCTCACGGTGACGCCACCCGACAGCCCGTATGCCGCAATACTCACCGATGCGGCCGCCAGTGCCGGAACCGACGAGTCGATCGTCACCGGAGAGGGACGCCTGCGCGGGCACCGGGTGGCAGTCATCGTCGGTGAGTTCCGGTTCCTGGCCGGCTCCATCGGTCGCGCATCGGCCGAGCGCGTGACCCTCGCCTTCGAGCGCGCCACCCGGGAGCGGCTCCCTCTCTTCGCAGCACCAGCCTCGGGCGGCACCCGGATGCAGGAGGGCACCCCGGCATTCGTCACGATGGTAAAGATCTCCACGGCAGTCGTCGAGTTCAAGGCGGCCCGCCTCCCCTACATCACCTACCTCCGACACCCCACCACCGGAGGGGTGTTGGCGTCGTGGGGGTCGCTCGGCCACGTCACCGTCGCGGAGCCGGGCGCGACCATCGGCTTCCTCGGCGCGCGCGTCTACGAAGCGCTCTACGGCGAGCCGTTCCCGCCCGACGTGCAGACCGCCGAGAACCTCTATGCCCATGGCCTGCTGGATGCCGTGTTGCCGATCGAGGCGCTGCCGGAGATCGCCGGGAGGTTCCTCGACATCGTGCTCACCCCACCCGACCTCACCCCGGCGCCCCCGGTGCCGAAGGAGCCGCTGGCCGACGCGCCCGCCTGGGAGTCGATCACCCGCTCGCGAGACCCGGAGCGGCCCGGCGTGCGCGCCCTCCTCAAGCTCGGTGCCACCGACGTCGTGCCGCTCTTCGGCACCGGGGCCGGCGAGTGGGACCGCAGCCTCTTCCTGGCGGTAGCCCGCTTCGAGGGGATGCCGTGCGTCGTGCTGGGCCAGGACCGCCGGGCCGAACGCGCCGAGGCTCCCCTCGGTCCGTCAGGGCTGCGGGTCGCCCGACGTGGGATGAAGCTCGCGACCGAGCTCGGCCTGCCACTCGTCAGCGTCATCGACACCGCGGGGGCCGCCCTGTCGAAGGAGGCCGAGGAGGGCGGGATGGCCGGTGAGATCGCGCGCTGCCTCGCCGAGCTCGTGGTGCTCGAGGTGCCCACCGTCTGCCTGCTGCTCGGGCAGGGCACCGGCGGTGGCGCGCTGGCCCTGATGCCCGCCGACCGGGTCGTCAGCGCCCAGCACTCGTGGCTCTCCCCGCTCCCGCCGGAGGGTGCCTCAGTGATCCTGTACCGCACCCCCGCCCGGGCCCCCGAGCTCGCGACGCAGCAGCGGGTTCGCTCCCTGGACCTGCTGCAGGCGGGCACCGTCGACCGCATCGTGGCCGAGCACCCGGATGCCGCTGCCGAGCCGGAGGAGTTCTGCACCCGCATGGCCCAGGCCATCAGGCACGAGCTCGTCGACCTCGCGGCTCAGCCCGCCGCCACCCGGCTGCAGGCACGGCACGCGCGCTGGCGAGCCCTCTGACCGACGGCGACCGACCGGCATCCGAGAAGGTCAGACGGGCAGGGCGTCCTCGACCCGGTCTGGCACGGCGACACTCGGTGTGGCACTGCGCTGCTCGTGCAGGGCGAGCCCGACCACGGAGAGGAGCACCACCGCGAGCCCCACCCACTGGGACCCGCTCGGCCTCGCGTCGAGGAACGCCACACCCACGACGGCGGCCGTCAGCGGGAAGGCCAGCTCGGCGAGGGTCGCTCGGGATGCCGGGGTGCGGCCGAGTGCCCGGTAGTACATCACCAGCGCGAGGAGTCCGGGGATGAGCGCGAGAGGCAGGATGTTTCGGATGGCATCGCCGCCGACGGACACCGGCGTGGAGGTGAGGGCCACGAGCACCGTCAGGGTGACGAGCCCGACGGCGAAGCGCAAAGCGGTGAGGTCGGTGAAGCGCAGCTCCGCGCTCGCTGCCCGACCCAGGACCGTGCCGGCCGCCCAGAGGGCCGCAGCCCCGAGCGCGAGCAGGGCGGCCTGAGCGCTCGACACACCCACGTGCAGGGGCTCGGGGAACGCGAGCAGCCAGGCGCCGACAAGGGCCGGCACGGCGAAGAACGCGAAGCTGCGGCGGAGCCGCTCACCGAGTACGACGGCCGCGAGCCCGAGGGCGATCAGCGGCTGGAGCTTCTGGAGCACCTGCGGGGTGATCGGGTCACCCAGGCGGAAGGCAGCCGTGAACAGCGTCGTCGCGAGCGCCGAGGAGCCCGCGCCGATCACCAGCACGCTGACCTTCGTCCGGGTGCTGGACGCCAGCACCCGCCGGACCGCCGGGAGCAGCCACGGCAGCGTCAGCACGGTGAGCACCACGTGCTCCCAGAAGACGATCGCCAGCGCCGGGTAGGCGGCCGCGAGCGGCCCGCGCCACAGCGCCGAGAGCCCCCACAGGGAGGCTGCGAGCGCGACGAGCCAGGTGCGGTCGGATCCACGGGGTGCGGGCATGGGGGAAGCCTGCCATCCGAACCGGCCGCTGGGGTTCAGCGCGCCCTTGCGGACGCCGTGGTGGTGGCCTCCCGGGACGCTGGTGACACCTCGCCAACGGGGACGACGTGCTTGGGCAGATCCTGACAACGCGACGCCCCGGGGCGCTGCCTAGGGTCGACCCAAAGGTTCGACACGGCGGCCTCGGATGTGACCGAGACGAGCAGGAGGAGGGTGGATGCGGGTCCTGCTGGCGCTCGGCGGAAACGCCATGACCGCCCCCGACGGCAGTGCCACCCCGGCGGCGCAGATCGAGGCGGTCGGCGCCGCCATGGTGGCCGCGGCCCGCCTCGTCGCCGCCGGTCACGAGCTCGTCATCACCCACGGCAACGGCCCCCAGGTCGGCAACATCCTCGTGAAGAACGAGCTCGCGGCGAGGGTCGTCCCGCCGGTGCCGTTGGACTGGTGCGGCGCCCAGACCCAGGGAACCCTCGGCTTCACCATCCTCAACACCCTCGAGGCAGCCATGGCCGGCTCCTCGACACGGCGGCCGGTGGCGGCCCTGGTCACCCGCACCCTCGTCGATCGTGACGACCCGGGATTCACTTACCCGAGCAAGCCGATCGGCCGCTACCTCCCCCGAGCGGAGGCCCAGCACCTCATCGACCACGGCCAGGTCTGGGAGGACCGCGGCGAGAAGGGCTGGCGCCGGGTCGTCGCCTCTCCCGACCCGGTCGAGGTGCTCGACATCGGAGCCGCCCGCACCCTGATCGAAGCCGGCCACGTCGTCGTGACGGCCGGCGGCGGGGGCATCCCCGTGGTGCGCGACCTCGACGGCACCCTGCGCGGTGTCGAGGCCGTCATCGACAAGGACCTCACCGCCGCCCTCCTGGCCCGCACCCTGCACGCCGACACCCTGGTCATCGCCACCGACATCGATCACGCAGCGCTCGACTGGGGCACGCCGCAGCAGCGCGACCTTGGCCGGGTGACGGTCACCCAGATGCGGCGGTATGCCGCGGACGGCCAGTTCGCGTCCGGCTCGATGGGCCCCAAGGTCGAGGCCGCCCTGCGGTTCGTCGAGGGCGGCGGGACCCGCAGCGTCATCACCTCCCTCACCCACATCACCGACGCCGTCGACGGCGGCTTCGGCACCGTCATCGAAGCCGACTGAAGCGATCACCCCCACCACCAACCACGAAGAACCCCCACACCGAGCCGGCTCGCCGGCCTACAGGAAGGAACCACCGTGCCCGACGCCATCGAGGTCCGCAAGGTCCCGCTGCACACCGTGTCCGATGCCTCCGAGCTGGGCGCGCTCATCGACGAGGGGGTTTTCGAGGCGAGCCGGGTGATCGCCGTGATCGGGAAGACCGAGGGCAACGGTGGGGTCAACGACTACACCCGGATCATCGCCGACCGTGCCTTCCGCGAGCTCCTCGTCGCCAAGGGCGCCGACGCCGAGAAGGTCAAGGACGTCCCCATCGTCTGGTCCGGCGGCACCGATGGGGTGATCAGCCCGCACGCCACGATCTTTGCCACCGTTCCCGCCGATCAGGCCGAGCAGAGCGA
>JBDSVV010000150.1:0-2797 GCA_039927035.1 Ornithinibacter sp.
CGGCCGGCCGAACCGCACGACGACGTCGGCC
Organism: Ornithinibacter sp.; assembly: GCA_039927035.1. Taxonomy (GTDB): domain Bacteria; phylum Actinomycetota; class Actinomycetes; order Actinomycetales; family Dermatophilaceae; genus Fodinibacter. Next base: position 32 of record JBDSVV010000150.1, read on the forward strand.
CGCCGCGGGAAGCTGCTCCCGATGGGCTGCACGTCCGCGGTGCCCACGAGCCCGACCGGCACGACCGGCACCCCGGCCGTGAGGGCCAGCCACGCAACCCCCGTTCGGCCCTTGTAGAGGCGACCGTCACGCGATCGGGTGCCTTCGGGGTAGATGCCGAACGCGCGTCCCGCACGAAGCACCTCGAGCGCGAGGTCGAGGCTCTCCTGGGCGGAGCGAGAGGAATCGCGGTCGACAGGGATGGCCTGGCTCCCGACGAAGAAACCCCTGCGGATCGCGCCGGACACCCCGGTGCCCGTGAAGTAGTCGGACTTGGCGAGGAAGCTCACCGGCCGGGGCGCGGCGATGGGGATGGCGAAGGAGTCGATGAAGGAGAGGTGGTTGCTGGCGAGGATGACCCCGCCCTCGCGAGGGACGTTGGCGGTGCCGATGATGATGGGCCGCCACACCGCCTTGGACAGCGGGGCGACCACGAGGTGGCCGGTGCGGTAGCGGAAACTCATCGGGCGTCGTCGGTGATGACGGTGCCGCCGAGGATCCGCTCGATCACCGGCACCCCCACGTCTGTGAGGTCCTCGATGGACTCGTCGTCGTCGCTGATCGCCTCGTCGTCGACGACCCGCTCTTGTTCGGTAGGCGCGACCTCCTCGGCGACCTCGGCCTTGGCACGCTCATAGGGACTCGCCCACGAGGGAGCCGTGTCGCTGGGCGGCGGGGCGTCGGCCCAGCTGCCCTCGTCACGCGCGGCCCCACCCGTGGCGGGAGAGGACGCCGGGCGCTGCTCGACCTCGGGTTGCCGGTCAGTCTCCGTCTGCCGGGCGGGGCCCGGATGCCGGTCAGCCGCGGGGCCCGATCGGGTGGCGGAGACCTCGGGCTCGGCCGATGCCGGGGCGTGTGACGATGCGGGCGACGGCACCGGGGCCGGCCGAGGTGCGGGTGACGGCTCAGGCGACGGAGCGGTCGACCGGCCGTGCGGCGAACGAGTGGCCGACGCGGAATCCTCGACCGGCACCCCCTCGACCCGGGCATCCACGCCGAGCACGTCGATCAGGGCCTGGCGGACGTAGTCGGCGTGCGGGCCGCGCCGGAACGTCTCGGCGAGCCCGACCGTGGAGATGGCGAGGATCACGCGGTGCCCGTCGTAGTCGGCGACCTGCGCGTTCTGTGAGACGAACGTCCACGTCGAGCGCCGCATCTCGAAGATCTTCGCCAGCACGTCGGGCCAGGACCGACGCAACGCGTCGGTGTCGAGACCGCCAGGGCCCTTGGTGGGGGGGACCTCGTGCGCGGGCGACGCGGTCTCGATTGCCGATCCGGTTGCGGACACCTCGACCGACGCCTGTTCGGGCCGGAGCCCTGGCGGGGGAGACTCCGGATGGGTCGAGGTGCTCGCGCTCGCCGATGCGTGCGCCTGTGACTCGACCCCGGTTGGTGTCGCGGCCGGGGCCGCTGCACCTGCCGCGGTCGCTGCACCTGCCGGGGGCACGACCGGTGCGGGAGTGGCAACGGACGCGACAGGGGGCGTCACGGCGAACGGCTGGGCACCGGTGGGCACCCCGCCCACGTCGAGGCGACGCTCGAGACGATCCAGTCGGGCGGCATACCCGGCCTCGCCCGCGGCACCGGGCAGCAGGATGCGGGCGGCGATCAGCTCGAGCTGCAGACGTGGAGCCGTAGCCCCGGTCATCTCGGTAAGGCCGGCGTTGACGAGATCTGCAGCACGGGACAGCGCCCCGGCCCCGAACGCGCCCGACTGGCGGCGCATCCGGTCGAGCTGGTCCTCGGGCACGTGGCGCAGCACTTGGCCCGCGCCGTCGGTGACGGCCGCCACGATGATGAGGTCGCGCAGCCGCTCGAGCAGGTCCTCGACGAAGCGGCGCGGGTCGAGCCCGGTCTCCACCACCTTGTCGATCGCCCGGAAGACGGCGCCGGCGTCACCCGCTGCGAAGGCGTCGATGGTGGCGTCGAGCAGCTCACCGTCCGTGAAGCCGAGCAGCGCCGCGGCCGAGTCGTAGGTGAGGCCCGCTGCGCCCGACCCCGCCATGAGCTGGTCGAGCACCGAGAGCGAGTCGCGCACGGACCCGCCTCCGGCACGCACGACGAACGAGAGCACCCCGGGGGCGACCGCCACCCCCTCCTTGACGCAGAGGCCCTCCATGTAGGAGTGCAGTGTTGCGGGTGCCACGAGTCGGAACGGGTAGTGGTGGGTGCGCGAGCGGATGGTGCCGATGACCTTCTCGGGCTCGGTCGTCGCGAAGACGAACTTCACGTGCTCCGGGGGCTCCTCGACGATCTTCAGCAGTGCGTTGAACCCCTGCGGGGTCACCATGTGCGCCTCGTCGATGATGTAGATCTTGTAGCGGCTCTGGGCCGGGCCGTAGGACGCGCGCTCGCGCAGGTCACGCGCGTCGTCGACACCGCCGTGGCTCGCCGCGTCGATCTCAATGACGTCGACGGTGCCGGTTCCACCACGGGCCAGCGCGACACACGAGTCGCAGGTGCCGCAGGGCTGTGGGGTGGGCCCCTGCTCACAGTTGAGGCAGCGGGCCAGGATGCGCGCGCTCGTGGTCTTACCGCAGCCGCGCGGGCCGCTGAAGAGGTAGGCGTGGTTCACCCGCCCGGTGCGCAGCGCCTGCATCAGCGGCTCGGTCACGTGCTCCTGCCCGATGACGTCGGCGAACGTCTCGGGGCGATAGCGGCGATACAGGGCGGTGCTCACTGCACCGACCCTAGTCGCGATGCCGGACACCCGGGATGCCGTGTCAC
>JBDSVV010000151.1:0-2781 GCA_039927035.1 Ornithinibacter sp.
GGAAACAACACCCACAGGAACGTCCCTGCCCACTCGACCCCTGCGTCACGGCCTGCAACCTCCCACATGAACGCCCGCAACGCGGCGGCCCAGCCGAGCCCGCAAAGCGCTCCTACGGCCACCGCGACCCATCGGGCGCGGACGAGGGACGGCCGACCGACCCGCTGGGGAATGGCACAGGCCAAGATGAGCACGGCTATCAGCGACGCGGCATACAGGCCGACCCACGCGCCGTGCGCGCTCTCCAGCGGTGCCGTGTCGGACGCCATCACCAGCATGAGCAGCACGCCGAGGACGGCGAAGGTGCCGCACGTACGACGCCACCACGCACGGCCCCGTCCGGAGAGGGCGTATCCGCCCGCGAGCCCGAAGAGCACCACCCCGATCGCACCGCCACCGAAACCGTTGGTGATCAGTGCCTTGAAGATCGCCGGGTCTGCCAGCGCCACGAGGAACAGACACGGGGACAGGGTGAGCCACAGGCTCGACGGCCCGCCGGTCCGGCGCCGGTGCTCGGCCAGCCCGATCAGCGCGCCGACGAAGAGTCCCGGCGCGGCCATCGGCGCGCTGCTGGGGTGGGCCGAGTACCGGCGGTGGACCGGCCCCGTGCCGCACCGGCGTTGGTTTGTCTGGTCGCCGATGCTGTTCGCGGCCGTCCTCCTGCAGAACCCACTCGACCTCGCGGACGGCATCGAGGGCGGCATCGGTCTCGCAGCCGTCGCCGTCCCCGCTTATTGCATGCTCGGCGGCTACGCGATCGCCGGCCGCGGGCCCGGCTGGGTCCGCGGCCTGTGCGGGCTGGTCACGCTTTCAGCGATCCCGATCTGGTCCCTGACCGCGACCGACGTTGGCGGGTCCTCGATGTCCCTCGGCGACCCTCACGGCGCCTGGGCAGCGGTCCTCTTCTGGGGACTGCTAGCGACCGTCTCGACGGCGGCCGCGATCCCGCACCGCAGCCCGGTGCCACCATTGAATCGCCGAGGCTCTTCACCCGAAATGTCCTCCGCATCGGCCCAAAGCACGACCGCATAGTGCAGGTCCAACCAACCCTTGGTCCCGTTCGTCGAGGTGACCTCGAGGGCAAGGCAACCTGACCGCGCCCTCACACCCGGCCATCCGCCCAAGCCCGCGAAGATGCGGCATACCGTCGCGACTTGAACCGCCCCGGCGTGTCGGGGGACTCTGGGGCTTCGAACGGGCGGCCGCCGCCGATGAGCTCTCTAGCACTCCTGAGCGCCTCCTGCGGCGGCAGGGGGTCCTCCGACACCGGCTCGACACCCTCAGTGCCGTAGGGCAGTGGCCGGCCCAACGCGTCTCGAGGTCTTGCCTGACGAGCCCGGCCCTCGGTGTCCCGATCACGCTCTAATCCAGTCACACGACCAGCGTCCCAGAGAAGCGGAGCCCGGCTGTCTTCCGCGTGCGTCACAGCGCCGCCTGACGACCGTGGACAGGGCGACCCATGTTGCCGAATCGCGAGAGCCCACCAGGAAGCCTGATCGGTCTGTCAATGGGAGCTGATTGCCGTCCGCCGTCGGACTGGTCAGCTCGAGGCGAGCTCCAGCCAGGCCAGGTCGCCGGTGAAGCGCGTCTCGCTCGTCATGGTGGTGTTGGCCTTCACCCACTCGGCGAGGGCGGCGTCTGCGGCCTTGGCGTGCTCTTCGGACTCCCACTGGCTGATCGACACCACTTTGTCGTCTTCGAACATGACTCCGTACGAGATGTATCCCGGTGTGCCGGTCACGATGGGGATGACCCCAGCGCGGGCCTTGGCCTCCAGCTCGACCTTGTCATCGCTGTGTGTGTAGACAACTACTCGTGCATACATGCGTGGACTCCCTTGTCCGGACTGGCGTCACGGTCGGCCAGCCGGCTTCGCGTGTCGATTCGCAACATAGCCCTGATCGGCGTCTCTGGGATAGAGCCCGGCTCCGCCTCCAGCTTTGCTGTGGCGGCCCGGCCCGTCCGCGCATCCGGCAGAACGTTGGCTGCGGCCATACAGCGGTCCAGGTGCGTCTTTCGCCGCAAGCAGGCGCGCGCTGGTGGATTTACGCCTGGCTGGCGAAGTGGTCACGGACCCTTGCCGCCTCACCAGGGGTCAGAGGCCTCACACGGCGACACCAGCGGGTGCTCGGCGTGGACCTGCCCGGTGCCTGGGTCGAGGATGACCACCCGGGGTCCGTCCACGACCACCGCTACCTGAACCCCGCGCAGCCCGGTCGGCACCGAGTAGCGGGCCGAACCGAGCCGGATCGTGGACAGTTTGTCGACCTTGCGGGTCACCGGCGCTGGCCCGATACTCGGGCGACGAGACGGCAACGGCGTCAACAGTTCCTGCTCGCGCTGCAGCCGGATGGCCGGGACCGCGCAGGTCTCACTGTGCACGTTCGCGTTGACCTTCGCACACCACGCCACGGCGTGTGCGTTCGCCGCCGGGAGATCACCCAGCACCCTTGATACGACAACAGATTCGTTGATGGCAGTGCCCGCCTCAAGGGCAAGGTCAAGCAGCAACGGTCGCAGCAGGTCCTCCTTGCCGTACCCGACCAAGTTCTCCACGATGCCCTTGGACTGAGGGTCGTACCCCTCGCAAAAGTCAGGTCGGAACCGGTAGTGCATCGCGAAGCGGACATAGTCGCTGGTCGGGACCACCCGATTAGCTACCACCCCACCCTTGATGCACCCCATCCGATCGGCGAGCACCACCTTCGGCGCCCCGCCCAGAACCTCGAAGCACTCCGCGAGCATCGCCAACGTGGTCCCCTGCTGCTCATCCGCAGCGAA
>JBDSVV010000152.1:0-4632 GCA_039927035.1 Ornithinibacter sp.
GACCCCTGGTTCCGGTTGCTCGCGGTCCCCAACGGGATCGCCATGATCGCCCTGGGCTACTCGCTGTGGGTGACCACGCGCCCCTCGGCACAGGCGACCACCGTCGGCACCCCGCTCCTCACTCCGACTGTTGCGCCATGACGCGGCGCACCGGCGGATGGGTACCGGTCGGCCTGGTCACGCTCGCCGCGATCCCCGTCGTGGCCGGCACGGCCCGCCTTGTCGAGATCCTCGGCGGGCGGGAGCTCATCCCCGCCGACGCTCGCTTCGCGGCCTCACCTGCCCCGGTGGTCGTCCACGTCGTCGCGGCCATCGGCTACGCCCTTCTGGGCGCGTTCCAGTTCTCCGCCGGCATCCGCCGACGCCACCCCGGCTGCATCGTCGAGCGGGGCGAGTCCTGGTCGCACTCGGTCTTGGAGTCGCCCTCTCCGCTCTGTGGATGACGCTGATCTTCCCCCGCAAGGAGGGTACCGGTGACCTGCTCTACCTGTTCCGGCTGCTCTTCGCCTCCGGGATGGCGGCCAGCATCATCCTCGGGCTCGCCGCCATCCGTCGGCGCGACATCGTCCGGCACCGCGCCTGGATGACACGCGCCTACGCCCTCGCACTCGGCGCCGGCACCCAGGCATTCACCGTCGGGTTCGGCGAAGCCCTCTTCGGTGCCGGCGTCGTCCGCCACGACTTGATGATGGGAGCCGGCTGGGCCATCAACCTCGCCGTCGCCGAATGGTTCATCCGCCGCCCCGCCGCCCGCCAAACACGCAGCATTCGTGCCCGCGCAACCCTGGTCGGTGCGTGATGAACCGACCCGCACCCCACCCACCCGGCACCTACGAGCTGCGCATCGACGGTCATCTTGATGAGCACTGGTCGGCCTGGTTCGACGGGTTGACCTTGACCCGCGACGACGACGGCACCACCACCCTGCGTGGCCCCGTGACCGACCAGGCAGAGCTTCACGGCCTGCTCACCAAGGTGCGCGACCTCGGCGTCACCCTCCTCTCCGTCCGGGCCATCGACCCCGACACCTGATCCCTCCACGGCCAAGCCCTATGGCACCCAGCCGACTCCCGCAACACCCACCCATCCCTAAGGACCCAACCCATGATCACCGTCGAATCACTGACTAGGACCTACGGCGACTTCACCGCGGTCGATGAGGTCAGCTTCTCCGCCCACCCCGGGCGGGTGACCGGCTTCCTTGGCCCCAACGGGGCCGGTAAGTCCACCACCATGCGGATCCTGGTCGGGCTCACCAGAGCCACGTCGGGGACCGCCACGGTGCTCGGGCGCAACTACGTCGACCTGCCCAACCCGGGCCTCGAGGTCGGCGTCCTTCTCGATGCCTCCGCACAGCACGCCGGTCGAACCGGCCGGGAGATCCTGAGCATCGCGGGTCGGTTCATGGGTCTGCCCCGCACCAGGGTCGAGGAGATGCTCGCCCTGGTCAGCCTCACGCCCGAGGAGGCGTCCCGGCGGGTTCGCGACTACTCCCTGGGGATGCGGCAGCGGCTCGGCATCGCGACCGCACTGATCGGCGAGCCAGCGGTGCTGATCCTCGACGAGCCCGCGAACGGCCTGGACCCCGCCGGAATCCGCTGGATGCGCGGCCTGCTGCGCGACTACGCCGACCGAGGCGGCACCGTCCTGCTCTCCTCCCACCTGCTCCACGAGATCGAGGTGATCGCCGACGACCTCGTCGTGATCGGCAACGGCCGCATCGTGGCCCAAGGAGCCAAGAGCGATCTACTCCGGTCCGCGGGGTCCATGCTCCGCACCCTCGACCGGGAGGCGGTCGCCCACGCACTGCTCGATGCGGGAGTCACCTCCACTCCCGTGGGCACGGACGGACTGCTCGCCCACGCCGAGTCAGCACAGGTCAGTGGAATCGCGTTCGCCGCCGGTGTACCTCTCCTCGAGCTACGCCCGGCCGACGGTGCCGGACTCGAGGAGATGTTCCTGGCGCTCACAGCAGACACACAGCGCGACAACCCCACCGACAACCGTCCCGAAGGAGCAGTCGCATGACCACCCTGGAAAGTGCACAGTCAACCGTCGCCCGGACCAAGGCGGGTCCCACCAGCATCCCCCGCCGGATCCCACTGAGTCGCGTCATCAGTACCGAGTTGCGCAAGATGTTCGACACCCGATCCGGGTTCTGGCTCATGGTGAGCATCGGAATCCTCGCGCTACTCGCTACCACGGCAGTGATCGCGTTCGCCTCGAAGGACGGCCTGGCCTACACCTCCTTCGCCACCGCGATCGGATACCCGATGACGCTCGTGCTCCCGATCATCGCGATCCTGTCCGTGACCAGCGAGTGGAGCCAGCGCACCGGACTCACCACCTTCACCCTGGTCCCCCACCGCGGCCGGGTCATCGCAGCCAAGGCGATCGTCTGCGTCGGCGTAGCCATCGTCACCATCCCCCTCGCCTTCGCCATCGGGGCACTCGGCAACGTCATCGGCGCCTGGATCAACGGGATCCCACCCGTCTGGGACCTGACAGTGACCAACGTGCTCACAGTGATCCTGGCCAATGTCCTCGGCCTCCTCGTCGGCTTCATGCTCGGCGTGCTGATCCGTAGCTCTGCCGGGGCACTCGTCGCGTACTTCGTCTACTCCTTCGTGCTGCCCACGCTGTCGATCATTCTGGCCAACTCGCAGGAATGGTTTCGCCACCTCCAACCGTGGATCGACTTCAACTACGCCGGCGGCACCCTGATCGACGGCACCGTGACCAGCCAGCAGTGGGCCCATCTCGGGTCCTCCTCTGTCACCTGGTTGGTGATCCCGCTGATCATCGGACTCCGACTGGTGGCGAGAGCGGAGGTCAAGTAGCCCGGGAACCCCGATCACCAGCAAGAGAGACGCGCCAAGCGCAGCTGGCCGTTCCCTACCCACACCGAACGTGAACACTCACGCAGAGGAGCCCACGATCATGAAACAAGCACACGAACGGCCGCTGACGTCACCCACCCAACGGTGGCAACCAGGGTTCGAACGGGGCGGTCGTTGCTGTTACCTGACCTTCAGGCTTCAAGCCCTTCCCTTCTACGGCGGTCATGGCCCGCATGAGCACCGCCGACTCCCTCGGTAGGACGTACGGCGATTTCGTCGCAGTCGACCGACGCCTCCTTCTTCGCTCAACCCGGGATGAGGAGACGCCAACCCATGCCGGCTCGGCGCACCGGGTGGACATCACCTCGCCGGACTCTCGGGAGTGCGATGGGACCTAGTCATGGCGCTCATTCAGGCGAGCGTCTGGGTCTTCCTCACCTTTGACTCTGACGAGGCAAACCCCGCGGATGCCTACCACCGCAGCACTCGAAGACTCAAGGTTGCTGCCGCTGGCGGCGCGCTCTCCCCATGGACACACGACAACGCTGATGACCCTTCGGTGGGCATCGCCACTCAGCAAGGAGTCATCACAATGAAGCAACATCAGCAGCCGCACAGCCACACGTCACCCGGCACCGGCGTCACGGCTGGCGAACCCGCAATCCAGGTGCGCGAGCTGCGGCGCATGTATGGCAGCGGCCGCAAGGCCTTCGAAGCGGTGCGCGGCGTGGACCTCGACATCGCGCGCGGCACCATCAGCGCGCTGCTCGGCACCAACGGCGCGGGCAAGACCTCGACGATGGAGCTCCTCGAGGGTCTCGGGAAGCCCAGCGCCGGCAAGATCCGGGTGCTGGGGCTGGACCCGCTCGCCGAGCGGGCTGCGCTCCGGTCGCGGATGGGTATCCTGCTGCAACGCAGCGGCTTCTCCGGCGATCTCACCGTGGTCGAGACGCTGCACATGTGGCACAGCACCCTGAGCCACCCCCAGCCCGTCACAGACCTACTCGGCGCGCTGCGGCTCGAGGACCGCGCCGACACCCGCGTCGTCGGGCTCTCCGGCGGCGAACAGCGACGCCTCGACCTCGCCTGCACGCTGATGGGGCGTCCCGAAGTGGTGTTCCTCGACGAGCCGACCACCGGCCTTGACCCGGAGAGCCGCCGCGACGTGTGGGAGTTGGTGCGTAGCCTGCGCGAACGCGGCACGACTGTCCTGCTCACCACCCACTACCTGGACGAGGCCGAGGCCCTGGCCGACGAGCTCGCGATCATGCACCAAGGGTGCATCGTGCGCCGCGGCACCGTCGCGCAGATCGTGGAGGGCCACCCCTCCACGATCTACTTCACCACCCCCACCGTGCCCCTGCCCGAGCTCCGTGAGCTGGGGCGCGCCACCCGAGAAGAGCGGGGAACGACGGTCCTCGAGACCGACGACCTTCAGGTCTCACTGACCGCACTGCTGTCCTGGGCCGACCGGACCGGCGCACGCCTCACCGACCTGTCGGCCCGCACCGCCACCCTTGAGTCGGTCTTCCTCGAAGTCGCCCACCAGGACGGAGAAACCCGATGAGATCCACCACGCCGACCTCCACTACCGCCACACGCAGCAGGTACGCCGCATCACGACGCCGCGTCCTCGGCCTGGCCCGCGCCAACGCGCTGCTCATTATCCGCAACCGGCTGACCCTGGTCTCCGGGCTCATCCTCCCCCTGCTGCCACTGCTGCTGCTCTTCACCGCGGAGCGTGGCAACACCACCGTCGGCGGGACCGCAGTGACCACCACACTGCTCATGG
>JBDSVV010000153.1:0-14239 GCA_039927035.1 Ornithinibacter sp.
CCTCAAGTCTGCCCAGACAGGTCGGATCGGCGACGGCAAGGTGTGGGTCATGCCGGTCGAGGACGTCGCCCGGGTCCGCACCGGCGAACGCGGCATCGAGGCGATCTAGTCGATGCCCACGCCCTCGAGCGAGATCGGATCCCGGCGGCTCGACCTGGCCGGCACCCGCGACTTCCACGTCGCAGGTGCCGGCCAGGCGCGCCGGGCCGCACTCTCCGCGTTCAACCGGGACTGGCTGGCGCAGGTGTGGCGCGAGGCGACCGGTGGTGCGCGCATCGAGGGGGTGGCGCTGGCGGCCGTCGGCAGCCTGGCTCGCGGTGACGCGGGGCCGCTCAGCGACTACGACCTCGTGCTCGTCCACTCCGAGCGCTCACTCCCGGCCAAGGAGCTCACGTCGCTCGCCGACCGCATCTGGTATCCCATCTGGGATGCCGGGGTGCGTCTGGACCACAGCGTGCGCACCGTCACCCAGTGCCGCCAGGTTGCGGCGGCCGACCTCACCGCGGCCGTCGGACTGTTGGACCTCACCGCGCTGGCCGGCGATGCCGAACTTGTCGCGGCTGCCCGGGCGACCGTGGCCCACGACTGGCGCGGTAACGCGCGCCGTCGCCTCCCCCAGCTCGTCGACGCGGTCGCGGCCCGGCACCAGCGTCAAGGTGAGCTGGCCCAGTCCATCGAGCCCGACCTCAAGGAGGCCCACGGCGGGCTGCGCGACATGTCGGTGCTCAGGGCGCTGACCGAGGCGTGGCTCGCCGACCGGCCGCACGGCGGAGGCGTCGACACGGCATACGGTCTCCTCCTCAACGTGCGCGACGCGGTCCACGTCGTGACCGGGCGCTCGCGTGACCGGCTCGGTCGCGAGGACCACGACGCCGTCGCAGCCCTCCTCGGCCATGCCGACGCAGACGACCTGCTCACTGCTGTGTCCGGCGCGGGGAGACTCATCGCCTACGCCCTGGACGGCACGCTGCGCCGTGCCGGACAGTCCCAGCGCGCTCGGACCCTGCGCGTCGGGCCACGTCGACCGCAGATGACACCGCTGGGTCACGGCCTCTTCGCGAGCGATGGCGAGGTCGTCCTCGGGGCGGCGCGCCTCGCGGAGAGCGATGCTGGCCTTCCGTTGCGTGCCGCGGTCGTCGCCGCACGAGCAGGACTGCCGATCGCCCCGGCGACCCTCGACAACCTGGCGCGCAACGCACCTGTGCTCGCGCAACCGTGGCACCTGGGCCCGCGCAGCCTGCTGGGCGACGTGCTGGCCTGCGGGCCCGGCCTCGTCACCGTGTGGGAGGGCCTGGACCAGGTGGGCATCATCGACGGGTGGCTGCCCGAGTGGTCTGACGTGCGGTCGCGCCCCCAGCGCAACGCCGTGCACCGGCACACCGTCGACCGCCACCTGATCGAGACCGTGGTGCGTGCCTCAGGTCTGGTGCGCCGCGTCGCCCGGCCCGACCTGCTGCTCGTCGCTGCCCTGCTCCACGACATCGGCAAGGTCCGTGGCGCCCATGACCACTCGATCGAAGGGGCCCGGCGCACCGAGACGATCGTGCAGCGGTGGGGGATGCCGCACGGTGACGTCACGACGCTCGTCACGTTGGTGCGTGAGCACCTCACGCTCATCGAGCTCGCCACCCGACGCGACCACCAGGACCCCGCCACGATCGACGCGGCGGTCGCCGCGGTCGGCGGTGACCGTGAGGTCTTCGAGCTGCTCCTCGCCCTCACCGAGGCCGATGCCTCGGCTGCAGGCACGGCGGCCTGGACCGACTGGCGCGCAACGCTGCTCGACCAGCTGGCCTCTGCCGTGCGGGACCGCCTCGACGCACCGATCCCTACAGTGACTGACAAGCGCGACCCTGTCCCCGAGGACTCCTCGGCAGGTGTCGACCGGGAGATGGTCGCTGCCGTCCGCGGCGGTGAGCCGTCGGTGCGGGTGATCCCGGCCGGCGGGACGCACCGCCTCGACATCACGGACCTCGACCGGGTCGGGCTGTTCGCAGACACGGCCGGTCTGCTCGCTGCGGAGGGGCTCACCGTGCGCACGGCGATCCTGCGCACGGTCGACGGCATCGCCGCGGACGAGTGGCACGTGGAGTCCCCCGGTGGGGGCGAGCCGGACGCCGTGCGGATCTCCCGGGGGCTCGCCCGACTTGCTCGGGGCGACCGGGCGCCGTTGTCCACGCTGGACCGCCGCCGCGCCCACCTCCCCAGACCCTCGGGCCGGGCCGGCACCGGTTCACCGGGCCAGTCCCGGGCGCTCGTGGTGCCGGGTGCGAGCCTGGAGGCGACGGTCCTGGAGGTGCGGGCCCAGGACCGGCCGGGCCTGCTGCACGACCTCGGTGCCGCACTGGCCCGGGCCGAGATCTCGGTGCGCTCGGCGCACATCGCGACGTATGCCGGTCAGACGCTCGACACCTTCTACCTCACCGGGGTCGATGGGCTACCGCTGCAGCCGGCACGGGTGGCCCAGGCCGTGAGCCTGGTCATCGACACCTGTGACGGCATCGAGGTCTGACCCCGGCGCGCCGCGGAGTCAGGAGCACTTCGCGGGGTCTGGAGCGTGTGGGGTCCTGACCCCGCGAAGTGGCCAAGACTCCGCGTGGTGCCCTGACTTCGCGTCGGGCGTGAAGAGTCACCTCTCGGTCGATGGTTCACAGCGGGGATGCCGAGTCGGCCGGCGGGGTCGTGGGGTCAGCTCGGGAGCCAGCCGTCAGGCCCCCTCGACCCGGCGGCGTACTCCTCCATCGCTACCTTGCTCCGCGCCCAGGCGGAGATGACCGGGGCCATCACGCGCCAGCACTCCTCGGCCGTGTCGCCGCGAACGGTGAGCAGCTGCTCACCGTCGAGCACCTGTCCGAGCACCTCGCCGTAGGGGAGCATCCGCGGCGCCGCCAGAGAAGTCGTGAGGGACTTCTGCTCGAGGTCGACCGGGTCGCCCTCGGCGTTCATCGTCAGTGTGAGCGAGACCGCGCCGGGCTTGAGGTCGATGGTGAGCCGGTCCCCGCCGGACGCACCCTGGAAGCCGGTCGGGAGGTGGGCGACATCGCGGAAGTGGGCGACCACCTGTTTGCGGGGGGAGCCCAGGGCTTTCCCGCTGCGCAGGATGAAGGGGACACCGGCCCAGCGGCTGTTTGCGATCTCCAAGGTCACCTGGGCCAGGGTCTCGGTGCCGCGCCCGGCATCCACACCCTCCTCCGAGGTGTAGTCGGGCACGGAACGCCGACCGATCTTCCCGGCGGTGTAGCGAGCCCGCCTCGACGACCGCTTGGGGGAGTTGCCCCACAGCCGGGTCGCGCGCAGCACCTGTGCCTTCTGGTCCTGCACCTCGCGGGGGTCCAGGCTCGCGATCGACTCCATCGCGAAGAGCGCCATCACCTGCAGCAGGTGGCTCTGCAGCATGTCGCGCAGCGCACCCGCGTGGTCGTAGTAGCCAGCGCGCCCCTCGAGAGCGAGGTCCTCGTCGTAGACGATCTCGACCCGCTCGATGTGCTCCGCGCTCCAGATCGACGCCAGCATCCGGTTGGCGAACCGCAGGCCGATGAGGTTGAAAACCGTTGCGACACCGAGGAAGTGGTCGATCCGATAGATGTCATCCTCGGGGACGAGGCGGTGCAGCAGGCGGTTGAAGCGGGCCGCCGACGCCCGGTCGGTGCCGAACGGCTTCTCCAGCGCCAGGCGGGTGGTCTCTGGCAGGTCGACCCGGCGCAGCAGGTCGCAGACCTTCATCGTCACCTGCGGGGGGAGGGCGAAGAAGATGACGAGCGGGCCGTCGCCGCAGTCGGAGATGAGCCCGCGCAGGGAGCCCAGGTCGAAGAGGTCCGCCTTGACGTATGCCGTGCGCCCCGCGACGGCGTTGACCACCTTCTTGGGCACATCTGTGGTCTCGAAGGCCTCGGTGAGGCGGCTGCGCCACCGAGCCGTGGACAGGTCGACGCGGTCGGCGCCGACGACCCGCACCCGGCGCTCGGGCTCCACGGCGAGCAGGCTCGCGAGGCCGGGGAGCAGCAGCCGGTGGGTCAGGTCACCCCCGGCGCCGAGGATGAGCAGGGTGGTGGGAGGGGGCGGAGTCACCATGTCCGCAGCATGGCACGCAACTCCTGTCGGGAGAGGCCGCGTGGGTGGGAGATCGAGGACAGCTGCGCGACCGTTAGCCTTGACCGGTGTTCACGAGCCTCTCCGACCGCCTGACCGCGACCTTCACGAACCTCCGTTCGAAGGGTCGCCTCTCCGAGTCCGACGTCAACAAGACGGTCCGCGACATCCGGCTCGCACTGCTCGACGCCGACGTCGCGCTGCCGGTGGTCAAGGAGTTCACCCACAACGTGCGCGAGCGGGCCCTGGGGTCCGAAGTCAGCGAGTCGCTCAACCCCGCTCAGCAGATCGTCAAGATCGTCAACGACGAGCTCGTCTCGATCCTCGGAGGTGACACCCGCACCATCCGGTTCGCGAAGCAGCCGCCGACCGTCATCATGCTGGCGGGTCTGCAGGGCTCGGGCAAGACGACCTTGGCCGGCAAGCTCTCGCGGTGGCTCAAGGACCAGGGCCACACGCCGATCCTCGTCGCGGCCGACCTCCAGCGACCGAATGCCGTGACCCAGCTGCAGGTCGTCGGTGAGCGCGCAGGGGTGCCCGTCTTCGCACCCGAGCGCGGCAACGTCTTCGGGCACGACGCCGTCTCGGGCGGTGCCGAGGGAACGCGCTCGCACGGAGACCCGGTGGCCGTGTCGCGGGCCGGTGTGGCCGAGGCACGCGCCAAGCAGCACGACGTGGTCATCATCGACACCGCCGGTCGCCTCGCGGTCGATGCCGACCTGATGCAGCAGGCCGCCGACATCCGCACCGCCGTCCAGCCCGACGAGGTGCTCTTCGTCATCGACGCGATGATCGGCCAGGCGGCGGTCGAGACAGCCGAGGCGTTCCTCGACGGCGTCGACTTCACCGGCGTCGTGCTCACCAAGCTCGACGGTGATGCTCGCGGTGGAGCGGCGCTGTCGGTGGCCTCCGTGACCGGCCGGCCGATCATGTTCGCCAGCACGGGCGAGCAGGTGAAGGACTTCGAGGTCTTCCACCCCGACCGCATGGCGTCGCGGATCCTCGACATGGGTGACGTGCTCACCCTGATCGAGCAGGCCGAGAAGGCCTTCGACCGCACCGAGGCCGCCGAGATGGAGCGCAAGTTCCTCGCGGCCGAGGACTTCACCTTCGACGACTTCCTCCAACAGATGGCTGCCATCAAGAAGATGGGCTCGCTGAAGTCGATCCTGGGGATGATGCCGGGGATGGGACAGATGAAGGCCCAGCTCGACGCCTTCGACGAGCGGGAGTTCGACCGGGTCGAAGCGATGGTGCGCTCGATGACGCCCTTCGAGCGCAACCACCCCAAGCAGATCAACGGCTCCCGCCGCGCCCGCATCGCGAAGGGCTCCGGGGTCACCACCTCGGAGGTCAACCAGCTGCTCGAGCGCTTCGGCGAGGCGCAGAAGATGATCAAGCAGCTCGCCAAGGGCGGTGGCATGCCGGGCATGCCGGGTCTGCCCGGCATGGGCGGGGGAGCAGGCAAGAAGGGGCGTCAGCAGGTGCCCCAGCGCAAGAAGTCCAAGTCGGGCAACCCCGCCAAGCGCGCAGCCGAGGAGCGGGCCGAGGCGGCCCGCCCGGCGACGCAGGCTGGCGGGTCCTTCGGTGCAGGCGCACCGGGTGCCGGCCCTGTCGACCCGGCGGCGATCGACCCCGCCGCACTGCCGAAGGGCTTCGAGAAGTTCCTCGGGAAGTGACCGCCGGGGCCGCTGCCGGGGCCGCCCCCGGCCTGCACACCCTCGCGGTCGGCACCGTCGGCCCGCGGGTCGCCTTCCTGCACGGGTTGTTCGGCCAGGGGCGCAACTGGACCCAGATCGCCAAGGCGCTCGCCGGCCCCGATGCCACCGCGGCCCGCTGCCTGCTCGTCGACCTGCCCGACCACGGTCGCTCGCCGTGGACGCAGGAGTTCTCCTACGAGGGGTATGCCGCTCGCGTCGCCGAGACGCTGTCAGCCTCTGCCCCAGGCGAGGAGTGGGTGCTCGTCGGGCACTCGCTCGGCGGCAAGGTCGCGATGGTGCTCGCGCTCACGCGACCCGATCTCGTGGCGAGCCTGGTCGTCGTCGACATCGCCCCGAAGGACTACGGCGACCTCGAGCGCTTCGTGCACTACATGGACGCCATGCGTTCCTTGCCTCTCACCGAGCTGACCGGGCGGGCCGACGCGGAGGAGCGGTTCGCTGCCGTGGAGCCCGACCCCACGGTGCGCGGATTCCTGCTGCAGAACCTTCGCCGTCACGGTGACACGTGGGCGTGGCAGGCCAACCTCGACCTGCTTGCTGCAGACGCCGCACGGGGCACCGACTCGCGGATCGCGGACTTCCCGCAGACCGGTGCCCCGGCATACGGCGGCCCGGTACTCTGGCTCGTCGGCGGCGACTCGCGCTACGTGACGCTGGAGGACGGCGAGCAGATGCGCGCCCTGTTCCCGCGCGCCCGTCTCGTCACGGTCAAGGGCGTCGGGCACTGGGTGCACTCCCAGGCGCCGGAGGTGGTCACCGAGACCATCCGCCGGGTCGTGGCGTCCGCGTCGAGCTGAGCCGGGGAACGGGACCGACCCGGCAGCACCGGGGCGCGGGGCACGGTGATCGCGTGGCCCCTGTCGCGCGCGCACCAGTCGGCGCATACTCGGTCGATGAGCACACCTGCGCAGGACTCGACCGAGCGGGTGCGCTCGACCTTCGACGCCATCGCCGACGACTACGACCAGAGCGGTGTGCCCTTCTTCGGTCCCACCGCAGCAGGTCTGGTCGAGTCCCTCGGCCCGCGGCCCGGTGAGCGTGCACTCGACATCGGCTGCGGTCGCGGCGCGGTGACCCTGCTGTTGGCACGGGCCGTGCTGCCGACCGGTCGCCTCGAGGCGATCGACCTCAGCCATGCGATGGTCGAGCACACCAGAGCCCTGCTCGACCAGGAGCGGCTCCTCGCGGGTGTGAGCACGATGGACGCGGCTGACCCGGACCTGCCCGCCGGAGCCTTCGATGTCATCGCCTCCTCGCTCGTGGTGTTCTTCCTGCCCGACCCGGCCGCCGCCCTCACGCGCTGGGTCACCCTCCTGGCGCCCGGTGGGCGGATCGGCATCACGACCATGGGCGAGGAGCACCCGGCCTCGGCCCAGGTGAATGCGCTGTTCCACCCCTACCTCCCGCCGGGGATGCTCGACCCCAAGGCGAGCGGCGCGCAGAGCCCGTTCCCAGTGACGCGGGCACCGAGGCGCTGCTCACGGCATCCGGTGCGGTCGACGTGCGCACCGTGACCCGCCGGGTGCCGGTGGTCTACGGCGACGTGGCCGACTGGCAACGGTTCCCGATGAGCACCGGCCAACGCGCCATGTGGTCGTTCGTGCCGCAGGAGGAACACGCCGCCCTGGTGGCCCGGGCCGAGGAGATCCTGGGAGGGGCACGCGACGCGAGCGGGCGCATCTCGGTCTGGCAGGACATGCGCTACACCCTCGGGTCGAGCGCGCCCTGAGCGGCGGTACCGGCCGCCCTCCCGACTAGGGTCGGGCCCATGGCACAGGTGCTGCACCTCACCGGTCCGGTCCTCGCGGGGCCCGACGATGTCCGCGAGCAGGCGTGGGTGCTCGGAGGGCGGATCATGTATGCCGGGCCCACCGGTGACCACGACGTCACCACCGTGCCCGGCTGGGTGCTGCCGGGTCTGGTCGACGCACACAGCCACATCGGGCTCGACGCGCACGGCGGCACGGACGACGCCACGGCCGAGGCCCAGGCGCTCGCCGACCGCGCCGCCGGGGCGCTCCTCCTGCGCGACGCCGGGTCGCCGGCCGACACCCGGTGGGTGCAGGAGCGGGCGGACCTGCCGCGGCTGGTGCGCGCGGGTCGCCACATCGCGCGGACCCGGCGCTACAACCGCAACTACGCGTGGGAGGTCGATCCGCACCAGCTCGTCGACCAGGTGCGCATCGAGGCGCGCTCCGGTGACGGCTGGGTCAAGCTCGTGGGTGACTGGATCGAGCGGGATGCCGGTGACCTCACCCCCTGCTGGCCGCGCGAGGTGCTGGCGCAGGCGGTCGCAGCCGCCCACGAGGAGGGTGCGCGGGTGACGGCGCACTGCTTCGGGGAGGAGTCCCTGCGCGACTTCGCCGCCGCGGGCACCGATTGCATCGAGCACGCGTGCGGGCTGGAGGACGACACCGTCGCTGCCTTCGCGGCCCAGGGGATCGCCATCGTGCCCACGCTCGTCAACATCGACACCTTCCCGTCGATCGCTGAGCCCGCCAAGGAGAAGTTCCCGAACTACCACCGCCACATGCTCGACCTGCACGAGCGGCGGTTCGCAACGGTCGGCGCCGCGCACGACGCAGGGGTTCCGGTCTACGTCGGCACCGACGCCGGCGGCGCGCTCCCGCACGGGCTCGTCGCCCAGGAGGTGGCCATGCTCGGTCGTGCCGGGCTCGGCCCGCTCGAGGCGCTGGGTGCCGCGACGTGGGGGGCACGCACCTGGCTCGGCTGGCCGGGGCTGGAGGAGGGGGAGGAAGCGGACCTCGTGGTGTACGGGGCCGACCCGCGCGAGGACCTGGCAGTGCTCGCGGCGCCGACCGCCGTGGTGCTGCGCGGCCTGATGGTGGGCTGAGGGGCGCGAGGGCTCGCGCGACATCGCTCAACCGGCGCGCCCCAACCGTGCGCCGATCGCCCGCGGGTCCAGGCGGTGGAAGGCCGGCGCCCCGTGGGCCCGTCGGACACCCGCCCAGCCGACCGGCCCGATGACAGCGAGGGCGATCCCCGCGGAGCCCACCCACAGCGGGGGAGCCCCGAGCAGGGTGAGCCCGGTGAGGGTCAGCACGATCGCGATCCCACGCCTCGTCAGGGAGGGGGAGACCATCGCGCAGAGGCGGGCACCGAGGAAGGTGCCCGGCATCCCTCCGACGAGAAGGGGAAGCAGGACCGCCCACTGGATGCCGGTCACGAGGACGTGGCTGATGGCGGCCGAGACCACCAACGGGATCGCCTGCACCAGGTCGGTCCCCACGAGGCGTCGAGCCGCGAGTGCGGGGTAGAGGAGCAGCAGGCAGACCATGATGAGCGAGCCGGACCCGACGCTGGTCACCCCGACAAGCAGACCGCCCCCTGCTCCCAGCGCCACGGTGCGCGTCGGCTTCAGGGCGGGTCGCTCCGAGGTGTCGCGAGGCACGGGGTCGCGGCGGGCCAGGGTGAGCCAGGTGCGGAGCACGTAGGTCGTGGCGGTGAGCAGCAGCGTGGCGCCGAGGGCGAGCCGCAGGAGGTCCTGCTGAGCCGCGCCGGTCCCCAGGGCCCGCACCAACCACGCACCGGCGAAGGCCGTGGGGACCGAGCCGAGGCTCAACAGCCCGGCCAGGCGCAGGTCGGGTGACCCCCGGCGCCAGTGCACTCCCGCCCCCACGCTCTTGGTGAACGCGGCGGCGACGAGGTCGTTCGCGACGGCCGCCGTCGGGGGGACGCCGAGGAAGATCAGGGCCGGGGTCATCAGGGCCCCGCCACCCATTCCCGTGAGCCCGACGACGATGCCGACCGCGAAGCTCACGACGAGCAGGGGTGAGGCGTCTGGGAAGGGCATGTCATCATCATGCATGCTAAAAAGTTATGAGTGAAAAAACATCTGCTTATGTCTTAGGGAGTGGTCCGGCGGGTGATTCGGCGGGCCGGTCCCGCTCTGGCAGAATGAATGGCTGTACCCGTTCGGTCGGCGCACCTCGTGCCCACCGGACCGGACGCCTACACCGAGCATCCGGCACCCCGCGCGATTCCGTGCGCGGTCTCGCCGCGCTCATCAGCACCAGGAGTGAGCCACCGTGGCCGTCAAGATCCGTCTCAAGCGCATGGGCAAGATCCATGCTCCGTTCTACCGCGTCGTCGTCATGGACTCGCGCACCAAGCGCGATGGCCGGGCCATCGAGGAGATCGGCAAGTACCACCCCACCGAGGAGCCCTCGGTCATCGCGATCGACGGCGAGCGCGCGCAGTACTGGCTCTCCAACGGCGCCCAGCCGACCGAGGCCGTCGCCGCGCTGCTGAAGATCACCGGTGACTGGCAGAAGTTCAAGGGTGAGCCCGGCACCGAGGGCACCCTGAAGGTCAAGGAGCCCAAGACCTCGAAGAAGGACCTCTACGAGGCTGCCCTCGCGGCTGCCGGCAAGTCCTCCGACGACACCGCCTCCACGACCCCCAGGAAGCGCGCGGCCAAGAAGGTCAACGAGACTCCCGCGGCTGAGGCTCCCGCGGCTGAGGCTCCCGCGCCGGAGGCTGCCCCCGTCGCCGCCGACACCGATGGTGGCGGTGCGGCTGCCGAGAGCGTCGACGCAGACGCCGACGCCGCTGTCGAGAAGGCCTGACCGTGCTCGAGGAGGCCCTCGAGCACCTCGTGACGGGCATCGTGGACCACAAGGACGAGGTGCAGGTGCGCCAGAAGGACCAGCGCCGCGGTGAGACCCTCGAGGTGCGTGTCCACCCCGAGGACCTCGGCCGCGTGATCGGCCGCTCAGGCCGCACCGCCAGCGCGCTGCGCACCGTCATGGGTGCACTCGCCGGCGGGCGCCAGGTCCGTATCGACATCGTCGACACAGATCGGGTTCGCTGACCCGACCGCACCCGATCGGCGGGGTGTGCCGGGAGTCTCCTCCCGGCATACCCCGCCGTCGTCTTTCCCGACAGGATGGACCCGTGACCGACCCCATCGTCATCGCCCGCATCGGCAAGCCGCACGGACTGCTCGGCGAGGTGACCGTGCAGCTGCACACCGACGAGCCGGAACGGCGGTTGGCTGTCGGCACGGTGATCGACACCCAGGCCACCACCGGCACCGGGGTGCCTCGCGTTCTGAGCGTGCGCTCCACCCGGGTGCACAACGGCGTGTGGTTGGTTGGCTTCGAGGAGATCCCCGACCGCAGCGGCGCCGAGAGCCTACGGGGCACGCGCCTGATCGTGGATGCCGACGACCTGGTGGACGATGGCCCCGCCGAGGACGACGTCTTCGGGGAGGCGGAGCTGGTGGGGCTGCGGGCGGTCTCACCGACGGGTGAGGTGCTCGGCGAGGTGACATCACTGGAGGTCGGATCGGCCCAGGACCGGCTCGGTGTGCGCCTTCCTGACGGGCGCCTCGCTCGGGTCCCCTTCGTGGCGGCGCTCGTGCCGCAGGTCGACGTCGCCGGTGGAACCGTGGTGCTCGACCTGCCCGCGGGCCTGCTCGACCTGGCGGAGTGAGCGCGGTGCGCCTCGACGTCGTCACGATCTTCCCCGACTACCTTGCGCCCCTTGACCTCTCGCTCATCGGCAAGGCGCGGCGCGACGGCATCCTCGACGTGCAGGTGCACGACCTGCGTGGCTTCACCCATGACCGTCACCGCACGGTGGACGACAGCCCGTTCGGCGGTGGCGCGGGCATGGTGATGAAGCCCGAGCCGTGGGCGGCCGCGCTCGACGCGGTGGTGGCCGAGGGGCCAGGGCCGGGCGGTGCCCCGGTGCCGCACCTCATCGTGCCCGGCCCGGGCGGCGTGCCGTTCACCCAGCGATTGGCCAAGCAGCTCGCGACCGAGCCGTGGCTGGTCTTCGCGTGCGGTCGATACGAGGGGCTGGACGAGCGCGTCTACGAACACGCGGCGGAGCGGATGCCTGTCACGGTGGTCTCACTCGGCGACTACGTGCTGGGCGGCGGAGAGGTCGCCGTCCTTGCGATGGTCGAGGCGGTCGGGCGGCTGCTGCCCGGGGTCCTGGGCAACGCCGAGTCCCTCGTCGAGGAGTCGCACGAGGAGGGGTTGCTGGAGTATCCCGTCTACACCCGGCCCGCAGCCTGGGACGACGACGGCACCGTGCGCGACGTGCCCCCGGTGCTGCTCTCCGGAGACCACGGGGCCATCGCCGCGTGGCGCCACGCGCAGCGGCTCGACCGCACCGCCGCCCGGCGCCCCGACCTCCTGCCCGTCTCGGCGACCGCCCGGGCGCTGGCAGACCTCGACGTCCGGGTCGCGGTGCCCGCGGACGCGGCCGAGCTGCTCGTGCTCCAACGGGCCTGCTGGGTCCAGGAGGGGTTGCGGGCGCGGGGTCAGTGGGTGGTGCCGCCTCTGGCGGAGACGCACGAGGAGGTCGTCCGCGGGTTGGGGGCGTGGATGACGTATGCCGTGCGCACGGGGCCCGTGGACGGCACCCCCGGTCGTCTTGTGGGCTCGGTGCGTGGGCGAGTTCGCTCCGGCGACGAGGCGGTGTGGGAGATCGGGCGGTTGATGGTTGCGCCAGACCTCCAGGGGAGAGGTCTGGGGCGCGAGCTTCTGGCGCTCGCCGAGGCCGCGGCTCCTGCGACGGTCGCGCGCTACTGGCTGACCACCGGCGCACTGGCGAAGGACAACCATCGGTTCTACCGTCGCGCCGGCTACCGGTCTCCGCCCGGTGAACCGACGTATCCCGGTGCGATCGACCTCACCAAGCCCCGCCGTCCCTGACGCTTCACCGCCCCTTCCCGGTGCACGAACCTCTGCTGGCAGAGGTTCGCGGGAGGAGCGGGAGGGAGGTCAGGGGCGCAGGCTGGCCTTGAGGTCGTCGGGCAGCAGGAGCGCCTTCCCGATGAGCCGCTCCGCGACCACGGCCGTCGTGGTCTGCGCCGCCATGATCCCCATCAGCACGAGCACTTGCGCCGCCGCGGCCTGGGCGGGGGTGCCGCCGCCGAGCAGCACACCGATGAACGCCCCCGGCAGGGTCACGACACCGGCCGTGCGCACCTGGTCCAGGCCCGGGATGAGCGCTTCGGGCACCCGGCGGTGGATCACCTCGTCGATCGCCTGCGCCCGGTCAAGCCCGATCGACAGGCCCGCCTCGTACTGTCCCTGCTCCTCGCGCAGTGCTGCGAACGCCCTCCGGCAGGCGAGCGTGTGGCCGTTCATCGTGTTGCCCGCGAGGATCCCGACGACGGGGACCAGGGCGATGCCCGTGGGCGGCACCGTGCGGGTGAGCAGGATGATCGCGACGACGGGCAGCAGCCCCGCGAGCATCGCGACCGTCGCCCACAGCCATGCTGCTTTGGCCTCCACCCGGCGCACCGTGGTGACCACGGCCACGACGAACATTCCGCAGAGCAGCAGGATCGAGAGCGTGAGCGACCTGATCACACTTGCAATGACCAGCGCCGCGATGCTCAGCTGCACGATGGCGCGCACGGCCGCGACGACGGTCGAGCGCGGGCGCGGCAGGTCCCCGACGACATACATCGTCACGGTGAGGCTGAGCAGGAGGGCGATGGCGAGGGCGACGGGCCAGCCCGGGTCGATCGTCACCGGGACACCGTATGCCGTGCACGCCACCCTGCGGGGGTGGCTCGTTGACGCGCGCTCGGCGCCGGGCGGGATTTCGTCGCTCGGGCAGACCTCTGGCAGACTAAGTCGCTGCGCCCCACCGACGAACGGCCCCCGCCACAGGGGGAGTGCCCGGACCCCGGTCCGACCAGCATGCGGCCCGTTGGAGCGCACCACTGACAACGATGCACCATCGACACGCGCGGGTGACCTGTGGCAGGCCGCGAGAAAGCGACATCCGTCATGCAGCGTTTCGACGAGATCGACCAGGCCTCGATGCGGTCCGACGTTCCGGCCTTCCGCGCCGGAGACACGGTCAACGTCCACGTCAAGGTCGTCGAGGGCACCCGCTCGCGCGTCCAGGTCTTCAAGGGCGTCGTCATCCGCCGCCACGGCGGTGGCATCGGCGAGACCTTCACCGTGCGCAAGGTGTCCTTCGGTGTGGGTGTCGAGCGCACCTTCCCGCTGCACACGCCGATCATCGACCACATCGAGGTCGTCACCCGCGGTGACGTGCGCCGGGCCAAGCTCTACTACCTGCGTGACCTTCGCGGCAAGGCCGCCAAGATCAAGGAGAAGCGCGACGCCCCGATGGCCAAGTAGTCACCAGTACTGCGCGCCTGCGGGTCACCTTCTCGGACTACGCTCCACAGGTGAGTGTGCCGACCGACGTCGACCCGGCCCCCGCCATCGTGGCGGGCGCCGGGTCGCGGCGTCCGCGGCTGGTGGTGCTGCTCGCAGCGGCCATCGTGCTCAGTGCCCTCGTGCAGGCTCTCGTCCTGCAGACCGTCGTCGTGACCAGCGACGACCTCGCTCCGACGATCGAACCAGGAGACCACGTCCTCGTGTGGAAGGCCCCCCGCGACCTCGGCCCCGGTGACCTCGTCGTCGTCG
>JBDSVV010000154.1:0-3778 GCA_039927035.1 Ornithinibacter sp.
TAGAGGTCGAGCAGCTCGTCTGCCTCCGCGCCACTGAGCCGCCGGCGGCCGGCGAGCTCGTCCAGGCGACGCCACTGTGCCGCGTGAGCGGCGAGGTACGCGTCGAGGTCCACGCGGCGAGCCTAACCGCCGCGCCGGACGTTCTCGCGCCGGTTAGCATCGACCCGTGAGCGAGCAGGGGGGCTACCGCAGCTATGCGGACGACGACCTCGTGACCGGCGAGGGCGTCGCGGTCGAGGTGCCTGCTGCGAGCGTCGCGATCCGAGCAGTGTCGGGGTTCATCGACGTCGTGCTGGCGGTGATCCTGCTCTTGGTGGGGCTCCTCGCCTTCTCCCTGGTGCTCGGGGTCGCGAGTGAGGCCGTGGTCGGGATCGTCGTCATCGTCTACAGCACCGCGGTGCTCATCGGGCTCCCGGCGGTGCTTGAGTCGACGACGCGCGGCCGCACGCTGGGCAAGCTCGCCCTCGGGCTGCGGGTCGTGCGTGACGACGGGGGGCCGATCACCGCGCGGCACGCGTTCATGCGCGCACTAGTCGGGTATGTCGAGGTCTACGCCCTCTTCGGCGCCCCGGCGCTCGTCGCCTCGATGATCCATCCGCGCGGAAAGCGCCTGGGCGACATGGCTGCCGGCACCTTCGTCATCTCTCAGCGCGTGCCGCTGCGCACGGCCCAACCGCCTTCGATGCCGCCCCAGCTCATGGCGTGGGCGCAGCGTGCAGACATCGGCACGCTGCCGCCCGGCCTGACGATCGCAGTCCGCCAGTTCCTCGCGCGCGCACCCGGCCTGGCCCCGGACTCACGACGCGCGCTTGGCCTGGGGCTGCTGCACGACACGCTGGCCGTCGTCAGCCCTCCTCCGCCGACGGGGGTCCACCCAGAGGTCGTGATGGCGGCCGTGGTGGCCGAGCGCCGCCGGCGCGACCAGGAGCGGCTCTGGCGCGAGGAGCAGCTCCGTCAGCGGGTGCTGCCCGTCGATCCTCTCTCCCCCCATCGCTGACCGACAGCTGACCGGCATCCCGGATCAGGTCGCGGCGCCGAGGGCGGCATACCCGGGCTTGACGACGTGCTCGATGATCTCGAGCCGCTCCTCGAAGGGGAGGAACGCCGACTTCATCGCGTTGATGCTCGCCCAGCGCAGGTCCTCCAGGGTCCAGCCCGCCTCGTCGACGAGCAGCTGCATCTCACGGCTCATCGACGTGCCGCTCATCAGGCGGTTGTCGGTGTTGACCGTGACCCGGAACCGCAGGTCCTTCAGCAGCGAGATGGGGTGCTCGGACACCGACTCCGCGGCTCCGGTCTGGATGTTGGAGCTCGGGCACATCTCGAGCGGGATGCGGCAGTCCCGCACGTATGCCGCCAGCCTGCCGAGCGTGGCACTCCCGTCCTCGCCCACCGTGATGTCATCGACGATGCGCACCCCGTGGCCGAGGCGGTGGGCGCCGCACCACTGGATGGCCTCCCAGATGCTCGGCAGCCCGAAGGCCTCACCGGCGTGGATGGTGAAGTAGGCGTTCTCGCGCCGGAGGTACTCGAAGGCATCGAGGTGCCTGGTGGGAGGGAAGCCCGCCTCGGCACCGGCGATATCGAAGCCGCCGACGCCCTGGTCGCGGTAGGCCACCGCGAGCTCGGCGATCTCACGGCTGCGCGCGGCGTGTCGCATGGCGGTGAGCAGCGTGCGCACTCGGATGGGCGTGCCCGCGGCAGCGGCCTCCTGCTCCCCCTCGCGGAACCCCGCGAGCACCGACTCGACGACCTCCTCGAGGCTCAGGCCCTGCGCGATGTGCTGCTCCGGCGCGAAGCGCGACTCCGCGTAGACCACTCCGTCGTCAGCAAGGTCGAGCGCGCACTCGCGCGCCACCCGCGTGAGCTGTTCCTTGGTCTGCATCACGGCGACGGTGTGCGAGAAGGTCTCGAGATAGCGCTCGAGCGAGCCCGAGTCGGCCGACTCCTGGAACCACACCCCGAGCTCGCCGGCATCGGTGGTGGGCAGATCGGCATACCCACTCTTGTCGGCGAGGTCGACGATCGTCCCGGGGCGGAGCCCCCCGTCGAGGTGGTCGTGCAGCAGGGCCTTGGGGGCCCGGTCGACGATGGTGGCGGGGACGCCCGCGGTGGCGGTCATCGCGCGATCCGGTCGATGACGATGGGAGTGGCGTCGTATGCCGTGCCGGGTGGCGAGATCTTCAGGCCACCGTCGAGGGCCTCGATGGCTCGTCCGAAGCGCTCGGGTGTGTCGGTGTGCAGGGTCAGCAGCACCTGCCCTTTCGTGACCTCATCGCCCGGCTTGGCGTGCATCTGCACACCCGCCCCGGCCTGCACCGGGTCCTCCTTGCGCGATCGGCCAGCGCCCAGTCGCCACGCGGCGACGCCGACGGCATACGCGTCGAGCTCGGTCAGCACGCCGCTGGAGCCTGCCTTCACCTCGTGCGTCTCCTTGGCCGTGGGCAGCTCGGCATCGGGGTCGCCGCCCTGGGCGCTGATCATCCGCTTCCACACGTCCATCGCCCGCCCGTCGGTGAGCGCGACAGCGACGTCCTGGCCGCCACGACCCGCGGCCTCGAGCATCTCCTCGGCGAGGCGCACCGTGAGCTCGACGACGTCGGCCGGCCCGCCCCCGGCGAGCACCTCCACCGACTCGCGCACCTCGAGGGCGTTGCCCGCGGTGAGACCCAGCGGGGTCGCCATGTTGGTGAGCAGCGCCACGGTCTTGACCCCGGCATCGGTGCCCAGGTCCACCATTGTGCTGGCGAGCTCGGCGGCATCCTCACGGTTCTTCATGAAGGCACCGCTGCCGACCTTGACGTCGAGCACAAGCGCCCCTGTGCCCTCGGCGATCTTCTTGCTCATGATCGATGAGGCGATGAGCGGGATGGCCTCGACGGTGCCGGTGACGTCGCGCAGCGCGTAGAGCTTCTTGTCGGCGGGGGCCAGGCCCGAGCCGGCGGCGCAGATCACCGCGCCGATGTCCTCGAGCTGGGCGAGCATCGCCTCGTTGGACAGGCCCGCCTGCCAGCCGGGGATCGACTCGAGCTTGTCGAGGGTGCCCCCGGTGTGGCCCAGTCCGCGCCCGGACAGCTGCGGCACAGCGACGTCGAAGACCGCCACGAGGGGCGCCAGCGGCAGGGTGATCTTGTCGCCGACGCCACCCGTGGAGTGCTTGTCGGCCGTGGGGTTTGCGAGGGAGGAGAAGTCCATCCGCTCACCGCTGGCGATCATCGCCGCGGT
Source organism: Ornithinibacter sp. (assembly GCA_039927035.1). Classification (GTDB taxonomy): domain Bacteria; phylum Actinomycetota; class Actinomycetes; order Actinomycetales; family Dermatophilaceae; genus Fodinibacter. The sequence continues at coordinate 3,226 of JBDSVV010000154.1, forward strand.
CCAGGTGGCGATCTCGCGGCGGTTCATGCCGTTGAGCAGGATCGCCATCCCGAGCGCGCTCATCTGCTCCTCGGCGACCGCACCACGGGTGTAGGCGTCGAGGACCCAGCGGATCTGGTCCTCGGACAGCTCGTGGCGATCGCGCTTGGCGATGATGACGTCGACGGCGTCGAAGGATTCGCTCATCGCGCCATCATGGCAGGCCGACACATCCCGTCATCACCCTCCCCGCCCTCCCCCACTTCGTCTGTCGACACGTCGCGACACGCCGTGAGGCGGCCGCGAAACCGACATCTGGGCAGACGAAGTCGGGGAGAAGCAGGGGGATGCCGGGGTGCCGGCCGGGGTGGGTCAGTCGCGTCGGGCGGCTGCGAGGGTGTCCGGGCCGAAGGCCTGCGGCAGGATCTCGCGCATCGCGAAGATGCCCTCGGGCGTCTGGAGCAGGGTGTCGGGCGTGCCCGACTCCCACAGCAGCTGGCGGCAGCGCCCACACGGCATCAGGGTCTGGCCGGCACCGTCGACGCACCAGACGGCGACGAGCGTGCCGCCACCG
>JBDSVV010000155.1:0-2582 GCA_039927035.1 Ornithinibacter sp.
GCCCGACCTTCCCCGCGACCGTCTGGAACGGAAGTCGTGCCTCGATGTCGAGGCGCTGGGCGCGCAACAGGCCGCCGGGTGAGGAGCGCATCCCCGAACCCTTGGCGACGAGGTCGTCGAGGTCCCCCTGGGGCGACACGACGTCGGCGCTGTGCAGCTCGAAGTCCCGCAGCCACGTCTCGTCGCTCGCGAGGTCGTCGGGGGGTTTGACCACCGTGGCTGCTGACGAGGTGGTGGTGGGAGTGGGCGGCACCCTGCCCTCGGGTGTCCCGGAGCCGAGGGCGAACACCCCGATCGTGGCCATGACGAGCAGTGTTGCGAGCGTGGCCGCGATGCCCAGGAGGAAGTTCTTCATCCCCCCAGCGTGCCAGCCGGGGAGGGGATGGTGGGCCGGACGTGCTCCTGACGGATCGCCGGGAGGTAGAGCGCCGCCCCGAGGATGCTGAACGCACCGGCGGCGATGATCGCCGTCGCGGTGCTGATTGCCTCGGCGAGCGGGCCGAGCACGAGGAGCCCGAGGCTGTAGGCGCCACCGGCCGCCATCGAGTTCATCGAGAGCACCGTGGTTCGGTTGCCGGCCCCCGCCTGCCGGTGCAGCAGCGTGGCGTGCACCGGGCCGGCAGCACCGTGCAGCGTGTAGGTGAAGAGGAATGCCGTGATCAGGCCGATCGGGCCGGCCATGAGTCCCATGACGACGACCAGGGCACCGTTGAGGATGCGTGCCGCGAGTGCGACCCGGGCCACCCCGACGCGCCTGCTTGCCAGCCCCGCGGCGGTGGAGCCGGCGGCGAAGAGGCCCCACGCGGCGGCCGACACCGGCCCCATCAGGGCACCAGCACGCGCCGCGCCCCCGGCCAGCTCCGACAACCGCACCGGCATGAGGGTCTCGAACGCGATCATCCCGACGGACCAGAACACCTCGACGAGCACCAGTGCGAGCAGCACCCTCGAGGTGGCGAGCAGTCGCAGACCACCGAGGACGACCCCGGGCGCCTGTCGCGCGGAGGCGACGGCCCGGCGCAGGCCGCTGGAGTCGAGGTGGTGACGGGGCTCGCGCACGAGCAGGGTGACCGCCACCAGGTGCACCCCGAAGAGCGCGATCGCGCACAGGTACGGCAGCACCAGCGCGGATGCCGTCGCGACCGGGTGCCAGGCGATCAGGCCACCGGAGATCAGCGCGCCCGTCGCGATGGACATCCCCAGTACCGTGCCGGCCCGGGAAAGCCCGTCCTCGACGGCCACGCAGGGGTCATCCGCCTGTGCCGCGTCGACGTACCAGGACTCGAGCGGGCCCGAGTCCAGCGCCCGAAACACCCCCTGGAGCAGGAGGGCCACGACGAAGGCCGCGAAGGTCTGCGCCGTCACGAAGACCACCGCCGACACGAGGGAGACCACGGCGGAGGCGACGAGGACCGGGCGTCGACCCAGGGCGTCGGCGAAACCGCCCGTCGGCAGCTCCAGGCCCAGCACGACGAAGCCCTGCATCGCGAAGATCACCCCGATCTGGGCCAGGCTCATGCCCCGCTCGAGGGGGAGCAGGGTGGTGATCCCGATGGTCAGGCCCACGGGGAACCACCGGGTGAATGTGAGCACCAGGAGGGTGCGCCGCGCCGCTCGAGCGCTCACCTGCCCGGGCAGCGGCGTCATCGCGCGGCCCCACGCGGCGGCCGGTTGAGGTCGACGGGGTACGTCACGGCGTAGACGGCCACGCGCCGGGCCTGCGGGTTGCCCTGGCCGACCCGGCGGTATCGGGCGACCACCTCGTCGATCTCCCGCTTGAGGGCTTGGGCCTGCTGCGGCGTGACCACGACCCACGAGTCGTTCATGCCGACGGCGTCGCGCCAGTCGGCGGGCCAGCCCTCCTCGACGTCGAGCCAGTGTTCGTATCTCTCGCCGAGGTGACGGGAGTAGTCGCGCTGGAGCCAGTTCAGGGCGGTCTCCGCGTCCTCGTCGCCGGCGAAGTCGCTCGGCTCGAACTGGTGGCTGTCGGTGGCGGCCCGCCACAGTCGACGCTTGCCCTGACCGTCCCCGGTGTCGGTGACCAGACCCACCGACTCGAGCCGGCGCAGGTGGTAGCTCGTCGCGCCGGAGTTGGTCGAGAGCCGCGTGGCCAGGTCGGTGGCCGTCGCGGGGCCGTCGACGCGCAGCGCCGAGAGGAGCCGGCTGCGCAGCGGGTGGGCGAGCGTCTTCAGGGCGGTGGTGTCCAGGCGGATGCCGGTGAGCTGGCCGTCCTCTGGGGGTGGTGGTGTCGCCATGGGTGCATAATATCTCTGCACACTTTCATTGCACAAGTACTATGCATAACTCGCGTGCACGGCATCTGTGCAGGTCACACCGCATGGCGGGGTCGCCGTGATCCGATTTTGGCGCCGGAAGAGAGCCCCGTACCATAGATAACCGTTGTGCCGTGCGCCTCCGACAGGGGCCACGAGTCCCTCTCGGGAGCACGCGGCAGACCCGTCCTGACCCACCACCAGCGAGGAAGCACTGTGCGCACCTACACCCCCAAGCCGGGAGAGATCACCCGGGCGTGGCACGTCATCGACGCGTCCGACGTCGTGCTCGGCCGCCTGGCGAGCCAG
>JBDSVV010000156.1:0-8596 GCA_039927035.1 Ornithinibacter sp.
GGTCGTGGAAGATGATCTCCTCCGCAGCCCGCCCGCCGAGGGCATAGGCCAGCTGGTCGAGGATCTCGTTGCGGGTGGTGGAGTACTTGTCGTCGGTCGGCATGACCATCGTGTAGCCCAGGGCCCGACCGCGCGGCAGGATCGTCACCTTGCTCACCGGGTCGAGGTGGTTCATCGCCGTGGCCACCAGCGCGTGCCCACCCTCGTGGTAGGCCGTGATCTTGCGTTCCTTGGCGGACATGATCCGGGTGCGCTTCTGCGGCCCGGCGATGACGCGGTCGATGGCCTCGTCGAGCATCTCGTCGTCGATGAGCTTCTGGTCCGAGCGGGCCGTGAGCAGGGCCGCCTCGTTGAGGACGTTGGCGAGGTCGGCACCGGTGAAGCCCGGCGTGCGACGGGCGACGGTGAGGAGGTCGACGCCGGCGGCCATCGGCTTGCCCTGGGCGTGCACCTCCAGGATGCGGTGCCGACCGATCATGTCGGGCGCCTCGACGGCGATCTGCCGGTCGAACCGGCCGGGTCGCAGCAGGGCCGGGTCGAGGATGTCGGGCCGGTTGGTCGCGGCGATGAGGATGACGTTGGTCTTGACGTCGAACCCGTCCATCTCCACCAGGAGCTGGTTGAGGGTCTGCTCGCGTTCGTCGTGCCCACCGCCCAGGCCCGCGCCACGGTGCCGGCCGACGGCGTCGATCTCGTCGACGAACACGATGGCCGGAGCGTTGGCCTTGGCCTGCTCGAACAGGTCGCGCACCCGAGAGGCCCCGACACCGACGAACATCTCGACGAAGTCCGACCCGGAGATCGAGTAGAAGGGCACGCCGGCCTCGCCGGCGACGGCTCGCGCCAGCAGGGTCTTGCCCGTGCCGGGAGGGCCGTAGAGCAGGACGCCCTTGGGGATCTTGGCGCCGACCGCGAGGAACTTCGCGGGCTCGGCAAGGAACTCCTTGATCTCGTGGAGCTCCTCGACGGCCTCGTCCGCCCCTGCCACGTCGGAGAAGGTGACCTTCGGGGTGTCCTTGGTGGCGAGCTTGGCCTTGGACTTGCCGAACTGCATGACCCGCGAACCGCCACCCTGGGCCTGGCTCATGAGGAACCAGAACAGTCCGACGAGGAGGATCACCGGGGCGAAGCTGATGAAGATGGTCCAGAACGTGCTGCTGGACTCGACCTTGTCGTTGTAGCCGTCGGGAAGGCTCTTCTTCAGTTCCAGGACGAGGCTCTCGGCACGGGCGTCGACGAACTCGGCGCGCACCTTCGTGGCGTCCTTGACGCTGGCTGACTCGTCGGAGAACGTCTGGCCGTTCTTGAGGTCCAGGCTGAGGACGTTCTCGGTCGTCATGAGGGCCTTGTCGACCTTGCCGTCAGCGATGAGCTTCTCTGCCTGGGCCGTGGTGATGGTCGAGTAGCCACCGTTGCCACCGAAGGAGAAGACCGTCAACATGATGACGAGGACGATCAGGACCCAGAAGAGCGGTGCCCGGAGAATGCGCTTGAAGTCCATGTGGCTACGGAGCGTCCGCTCCGATCCTCCTGCTCGACGACGTGGGACCGACCTGCAATGACGCGGGCCGGGACGGGTACACGCTAGCAACGAGCCCGAGGGCGCCGGTGTTCCGCGGGGGCGAAGGGTGTCGAAGCCCGCTCAGCTGTAGACGTGGGGCGCGAGCGTCCCCACGACCCGCAGCCCGCGGTAGGCCTCGGCGTAGTCGAGGCCGTAACCGACGACGAACTCGTTGGCGATGTCGAAGCCCACCCACTTCACGTCGACCTCGACCTTGGCCGCCTCCGGCTTGCGCAGCAGCGTACAGATCTCGACGGAGGCCGGGTGGCGGGACTCCAGGTTGGACTTGATCCACGACAGGGTGAGCCCGGAGTCGACGATGTCCTCGACGATGAGCACGTGCCGACCGGAGATGTCCGCGTCGAGGTCCTTCAGGATCCGCACCACGCCACTGCTCTTGGTGCCCGAGCCGTAGGACGAGACCGCCATCCAGTCGACGGGCGCCGTGATGGGCAGGGCTCGCATGAGGTCGGCCATGACCATCACCGCACCCTTCAGCACGCCGACGAGGAGCAGGTCCTTGCCCTCGTACTCGGTCGCGATGAGACCCGCGAGCTCGTCGAGCCTGGTGTGGATCTCCTCCTCGGTGATGAGGACTCTCTCGAGGTCGGCTGCCATGTGGGCGGCGTCCACAGCGTCTCCTGGTCGTGCTCGTGAAGGGGTGGTCCCCCTATTCAACCCGAGGTCGGGGCTCGATGCGGACCCAGTCATCGCTTCGGCGCACCAGCAACCCGCCGGGCACGTGCACCGGGCCCTGCCCGTGCCAGTGCGTGAGGAGTCGGTCACAGGCGTCGACGTGGCGAGAACCCAGCGAGCCCGCGCGCACCCCGGCCGCGAGGAGCGCCCTGCGCCAGACCCGGGACCGGACCGCCACGGGGATCGCCCCGAGGACCATGACGGGCCAGGGCCCTGCCCCCAGACGGTCGACCTCGACGTCGGCGAGGCCGTCCAGGTGATCGGCGTCCTCGCGCAGCAACGAGGCACTGCGCGCCAGGCCCGCCACGACGCCCGGACCGAGCTGCTCCTCCAGGTCGAGCAGCAGGTGCCGTGCCCGTACCCGCGCGAATGCCGGGTCGCGGTTCATCGGGTCCTCGACGACCCGGAGTCCCTGCTCGTGGCACGACGCGCTCGTCTGGGCATGGGTCACCCCGAGGAGGGGTCGCCTGTGACGCCCACGCGCGGCCGGCATCCCGGACAGCGACCGCGCCCCGGAGCCACGGGCGAGCCCGAGCAGCACCTGCTCTGCCTGGTCCTCGAGGGTGTGCCCGAGCAGCACGAGCAGGGCACCATGGCGCTCTGCCGCCCCGTCGAGCGCGGCGTAGCGCGCGTCCCGGGCCGCAGCCTCCAGCCCGGCAGACCCGGCGACGACCTCGACAGGCACGACGTCCACGGGGTAGAGCCCATCCGCCGCGAGGTCCGCTGCAACGACGGCCGCCTCGGTGGCGGACTCGGGACGGATGCCGTGGTCGACGATCACGGCACCGGCTCGCAGGCCCTGCTCGGGCGCCTCGACGGCCACGGCGTGCGCCAGGGCGCGCGAGTCGGCCCCACCGCTGCAGGCGACGAGGACCAGGGCTCCGGGCGCGCACTCGGTCAGGCCACCGCGCACTGCGAGGCGCACCGTCGCCGTGGCGGCATCCGGGCTTCCCCAGGGCCTGTCCATGCTCAGCCGTGGACCCGCCGCACCCACGAGGCGGGATCTGCGATCTCCTGCGGGAGGGGGAGGGTGTCCGGTGAGTCCCAGACCGCGTTGAAGCCCGTGACCCCCACCGTGTCCTGCACCCCGCGGACGAACACGGCGCCGTCGCGGTACTGACGCATCTTCGCCTCCAGGCCGAGGAGCCGGCGGAGCAGCCGGTCGGGTGCGCCGGCGCCCTTGCGACGGGCCGTGAACCTCGTGCGGATGTGCGCGACGGTCGGGATGTGGGCGGGGCCCACGTCATCCATGACCACGTCGGCGTGACCCTCCAGCAACGACATCACCGCGGTCACCTGCGCCATCTTCTCCCGCTGCCCCGGCGTCGTGACGAGGTCGGCGAGACCGGTGCTGCCGTTCTTGAACAGGTCGGGGAGCCTCTCCATGACACGGGCCGCCAGGTCGGCCAGCCCGTCCTGGTCCGGAGCGAGGTCCACCGCGAGGGAGCGGGCCTGCTCGACCAGGTGGTCGCGCAGCCACGGCGTGGCCGTGAACTGGACCCGGTGGGTCTCCTCGTGCATGCACACCCAGGCGCGGAAGTCGTCCCGGTCGACACCGAGCTCGTCGGCCACGGCGACCAGGTTGGGCGCGACGAGCATCAGCCGCGGCGTGCCACCCGGGGCGAGGTCGTACTGGCCCAGCACCTTGCTCGCCATGAACGCCAACAGAGCACCGGTCTCGGCACCGGTCACCTTGGACCCGATGGCCTGCACGGCGGCATTCGGCTGCTGGTCACGCTCGGCCATGATGCGCTCGAATGCCGGGTCGAGCATCGCGCCCATCGAGTCCACGTTCAGTCCGATCCAGGTGGCCCGGTCGACGACCAGCGCGTCGGGGGCGCCGTCCGGCGTCTGCATCCCGGCGGTGGCCGCGACCGGCTCCCGTGCGGCGCGAGCGGCCGACCTGATCGCCTCCACCTCCGCCTCTGCCTCGTCCCGGGAGAGCGAGGGGCCAGCGGAGACCAGCGCCCTTCCCGTGGTCTTGGCGAACTCCCAGTCGACGTATCCCACGCGGTCAGCCTCTCATCTGCGGCAGCCGCACCTGGTCAGGGCGGCAACGATCCGGTCCAACGCGGCACGGGCACGCAGCGTTCCCCCGTAGGTCTGCGGGAAGTCATCGACGAGCACGACGAAGGTCAACGGGCGCCCGTCCGCGTCGACCGTGGTGCCGGCGAGCGCCGAGCCCGCGCGCAGCGTTCCGGTCTTGGCGCGCGGCACCCCGGCGACGTCGCCGGTGGCGCTGTCGTCGAAGCGACCCGCGAGAGTGCCGGACAGTCCCGCCACCGGGAGGCCCCCGATGACCCCGCGAAGTCCGGGCACGGAGTCGGTGACCGCGAGCCGCAGCACGTCCGAGAGGGTCGCGGCAGTCACGGCCTGGCCCGGGCTCAGCCCGCTGGCATCCTTCAGGAGCAGGCCCTTGCGGGGCACACCATGCACCTCCAGCCGTTCCACGACGTATGCCGCGTTGTCTCCCTGGTGCGTCGTGGGCCGAGACGATGCGGCGGCGGCCTGGCGCACGAGGTTCTCCATCAGGGCGTTGTCGCTCACGCCCAGGGCGCGCTCGAGCACGTCGCGGTAGGTCGCCGACTCGATCACCCCGAGCTGCTGGGCACCCTCGGGTGCGGGGGTGGTCCATGTCTTCTCTGGGAGCAGCTCGGCCAGGACCCCCCGCGCCGCCAGCGCCTTCCTGAAGGCATCGACCACCTCGCGGGCAGGGTCGCTCGGGGAGGGCCGCCGGGGCCGCGCCCGCTGGGTCGCGAGCCCGGTCATCGCCACCGCGTCGGTGAACCCTTCGCGCACGTCATCGGGGTTCCAGGTGGTGGGGATGAGCTGTCCGGGGGCGTAGCCGAGGTCGAGCCGGACCCGCACCTTCTTCCTCCTATCGAGCGCGAGGGCGTCCACCACCTGTGTCGCGAGGTCACCCAGCCCGGCGCGCCCGACCACGGACCCCGGCTCACCGGCATCCGGGGACAGCAGGGTGTCCCCTCCGACCACCAGGACCAGGTCGGAGGAGCCGCGCGGCGCGAGCACAGCGGTCTTCATCGTGGCGTCGAGGTCGAGGGTGTCGACGACGGCGAGGGCACTGAGCACCTTCACCGTCGATGCCGGGACCCGTGGGGTGTCGGCGTCCAGCGCCCACAGCTCGGCGCCACTCACCCCGTCGCGGATGCTGATTCCGACCCCACCCTGCAGTGCCGGGTCCTGCGACGCCTCGGCCACCGCCGTGGCCAGGCCGGCGGCGGTCGGCGCGGGCGCCCCGGACCCGGTGCCCTGCAGGATGCCGTCCTGCGTGGCCGCGGGGGACGGCAGGATCACCGGGGCGGGCGTGCCGGAGACCAGCGGGGTGGGCACTGCCACGGGTCGGTCCAGGGTCAGGATGCCGGGGACGACGTCGTGGGCGTCCGCCACGGCATACCCGGTGAGGGCGAGCAGGAGCACCCCGAGAAGGGAAAAGACCCGTCTCACGCGCTCTCCCTTCGTGCCTGACCTCCCGATGCGACAGAATGTGCACCGAGCCTAGGTCACCAACGCAGAGGGAGAAGTCCGCCGTGGAGTTCGACGTCACCATCGAGATCCCCAAGGGGCACCGCAACAAGTACGAGGTCGACCACGAGTCGGGGCGCATCAGGCTCGACCGGATGTTGTTCACGGCGATGGCCTATCCGTCCGACTACGGCTACATCGAGGAGTCGCTCGGCGAGGACAGCGACCCGCTCGACGCGCTCGTGCTGCTGGACGAGCCGACCTTCCCCGGCTGCCTCGTGCGGGCTCGCCCGATCGGCATGTTCCACATGCGCGACGAGGCCGGGGGCGACGACAAGATCCTGTGCATCCCGGCAGGTGACCCACGCAAGAACCACATCCGCGAGATCGAGGACGTCAGCGAGTTCGACCGTCTCGAGATCCAGCACTTCTTCGAGACCTACAAGGACCTCGAGCCCGGCAAGTCGGTCGAGGGCGCCCACTGGGCCGGTCGCGAGGACGCCGAGCGCTGCATCACCGAGGCCATCGAGCGGGCCCGCGAGGCCGGCATGAGCACCGCCCGCTGGCGGATGCCCGAGCACGAGGCCGCATCTGCGGCGGCGTCCGCGCAGCGGACGGCCGAGGAGGTCCTCGCTGCTTCCGAGAAGGCCCGCAACGAGCTCGCGACCAAGGAGAAGCCGCTCAGCGACCAATGAGCGTCGGCGCCGCTACCAGCCCCAGGTGCCCGGCTCGCCCTTGAACGGGCCGACCACCCGCGAGGTGATCCAGCCTCCGTAGAACCCACCGGCCTGTCCCGTGACGACCTCGTCGTCGACGACGCACCGGTCCACGGCGCTCGGCATCACCGCGACGTGTGAGGCGATCGCCTCGAAGCCAGGGGTGGGTCGCGGGTAGGTCCACGCGGCGCGCGGAGCGAGGGTGTCACCGCAGAGGAGGTCGTAGTAGGCGGCCGCACCCTTGAACTCGCACCAGCTGGAGCCCTGTGTGGGGCGCAGCGCCCCGAGGACGAAGGCCTTGGTGGGCAGGTAGTACGTCGGGGGGTGGCTGGTCTCCAGCACCCGCAGCGCGCTGCTGGACCGGGCGATGCAGGTGCCGCCGAGCCACACCTCGACAGATTCGGTCGTGGGCTCCACCCGGGGTGGCCGGGGGTAGTCCCACACCGACTCCTGTCCCGGTTCCGGCCGATCCGGCATCCGGCGGGTGCTCATGCCACGCCCTCGGTGCGCAGCGCCTCCCTCAGGCCGACGGCGAACTGGGTGATCGAGCCCTTCGTGGCGCGGAGCATCGTCGGCCCCAGGAGCACCGTGTGCGTCCCGTCGGCACGCACCCCCAGCACCGCGGGGAGCCCGGTCATGGCGTATGCCGCCCGCTCCCGGGTGCTCGCCTCGTTGCGGTGCACCAGGCGCACCGGGACCTCCAGCTCGCGCATCAGCTCGTCCCACTGGGGTTTGCGACGCAGCGACCCGTGCGTCACCGAGCAGAGCGAGCACTCGGTGCGCCCGAGGGCGTGACCGATGACGTAGCCGATCTCGCCGAACACCCCCCCGTCGGCGTCATAGACCCCCACGACCTCCACCACGGGCTCAGGCATGCTCGAAACCCTAACCCCGCTTCCTCGACTTATTGCGCTCCAGACACGCTCCAGCCCTCGAAAGCACCCCTATCGCGTGGCTGGGGTGCAATATCTCGAAGGTCGGGGCTGGAGGGGTGGGCTGGCCGGTCGCGCGCCAGAAGGACGTCGTGACACGGGGCGGCGCGAGGCTCTCCCGGGACGCCGCGAGGGGGCCTGGGCGACGCCAGGGGGCCCGGGCGACGCCAGGGCCCCCTACGGGTGGAGCCGCCTATCGGAATCGAACCGATGACCTATTCATTACGAGTGAATCGCTCTGGCCGACTGAGCTAAGGCGGCGGGTGCCCGGCCCCGGGGCCGGACGCGCCACAACTATACGAGGGGACGAGGCACCACCGCGAATCCGCCCGTCGGCGCCCGGCACCTCAGCAGCGCAGACCATCCTTCGGCACGGCGCCCTTGAGGTAGTAGCCGTCCACCGCGTCGTCCACGCACGCGTTCGAGCGGGTGTATGCCGTGTGGCCGTCGCCGTCGAAGGTGATCAGCGAGGCGTCTGCCAGCTGGTCGCGCAACCGCACCGACCACTCGTAGGGCGTGGCCGGGTCACGCGTGGTGCCGATGACCACGATGGGGTCGCTCCCGGCGGCCGTGATCTTCTGCGGGGTGCCGGTGGGCGGAATCTTCCAGAAGCCGCATGGCAGCGAGCTCCACACGAGGTACGGGCCCCAGGTCGGGGCCTGGGCCGTCGACTCCTCGGCGAGGCGTCGGCGCTCAGCGATGTCGGCGGTGTCCGGCTTGTCCAAGCAGTTGACGGCGTAGATGACCTCCATGATGTTGCCCGCGTAGTGGCCGCCCGGATTGCGATCAGCATACTGGTCGGCCAGCTGAAGGAGCGCAGTACCGTTGCCCGACAGGGCTGCTCGCATCGCGTCCACGAGTGACTGCCACGCGCCTTGGTCATACATCGCGGCGGCAATGCCCAGCGAGGCCCAGCCTTCGGTCAGTTTCGGGACGGCGGTGTCACCCGTCTCGCCGATGGGTGTCGCGTCGACGGAGCGGAGGAAGTCCCGCAACCCCTGCATCACCGCGTCGACGGAGTCTCCCAGGGGGCAGCCCCCCTGGGAGACACAGTATGCCGCCCACTCACGCGTCGCTCCCTCGAACCCCTTGGCCTGGCCCAGGTTGATCTCCTCGGCCGTCAGGTCTGGTGCCACGACCCCGTCCAGGACCATCCGGCCGACGAGCTTCGGGAAGAGCCCGGCATACGTCGCACCGAGGAACGTGCC
>JBDSVV010000157.1:0-7896 GCA_039927035.1 Ornithinibacter sp.
ACGTCGACCGCATCCCCGAGGTCGCCCAGGAGATCGCCGACATCGACGGAGTGACCGAGGTCTACTCGGTCGCCGGTGACGCGGACCTCATCGCGATGGTCCGGGTGCGCGCGCACGAGGAGCTGGCCGACGTGATCGCCGACCGGCTCAACAAGACCGCCGGTGTCACCGGCACCGCGACGCACATCGCGTTCCGCACCTACTCCTCGCACGACCTCGAGGCGGCCTTCAGCCTCGGTATCGACGGCTGAACCCGCGGTTCGCCCGGCTGCCGACCCGGGAGTCAGGCTCGCCGCGTCGCCGCCACCCACCGCGCGAGCAGCCGCTCCGCGGCTCCGGCGTCGATCGTCTCCTCGGCGCGGTCCATACCCGCTCGCACGACCGCTGCCAGCGCGGGACGTGACACCTCGGCCGAACCAGACGGCAGTCCGGATGCGGTGGCCAGTGCCATCCCGGCATTGAGGACGACGGCGTCGCGCACCGGCCCGCGGTCACCGGCCAACAGGCGGCGCACCACCTCGGCGTTGTGCTCCGCGCTTCCTCCGCGAAGGGATTCGACGGGGCTGTGCTGGAGCCCGACGTCGGCGGGGTCGAGCGCGACCACCACCACACGACCCTCCCTCACCCACCACACGGTCGAGGAGGTCGCCAGGGTGAGCTCGTCGAGCCCGTCGTCGCCGCGGAACACCGTCGCCGCGCGGCCCCGCTCGGCGAAGACACCGGCGATGAGCGGCGCCATCCGGGCGTCGGCGACCCCCACCGCGGCAAACGTCGGTTGGGCAGGGTTGGTGAGCGGACCGAGGGCGTTGAAGGCGGTGCCGACCCCGAGGTCTCGGCGGGCCACCGCGGCGTGACGCATGGAGGGGTGGAAGGCGTTGGCAAAGCAGAACGTGATGCCGACCTCCTCGGCCACCTCGGCGACCCGCTCGGCGGGAAGGGTCAGCGAGAGGCCGAGCGCCTCGAGGACGTCGGCAGAGCCTGAGCTGGAGGATGCCGCTCGGTTGCCGTGCTTGACGACCCGCAGACCTGCCGCGGCCACGACGATCGAGGCCATCGTCGAGATGTTGACCGAGTGCATGCGGTCCCCACCCGTCCCGACCACGTCGATGCTCGGACCCGGGACCTCGATGCGGGTCGCGTGCTCGAGCATGACATCCGCCAGACCGCGCAGCTCCTCGACGCTCTCCCCCTTGGCCCGCAGACCGATGAGGAAACCGGCGAGCTGGGCGGGTGTGGCCTCACCGTTCATCACCTCGGTCATCGCCCACCGAGTCTGGGTGCTGCTCAGGTCCTCTCCGAGCAGGAGCAACGAGAGCACGTCCGGCCAGGTGACCGCATCCGCAACCGGTGCCGTCACGGTCTGTCGGCCGCGGCCCGCGAGCGGGCCAACCCGGCGATGGCATCTGCCACGGCGATCGGGTCGAGGGGGTGGGACACCGCCTCGTCCGCGAGCGACCACCCGGCGAGCCAGCCATCCTGGGGGCGCCCGGTGAGCACGAGGATCGGGGGGCACTGGAAGATCTCGTTCTTCAGCTGCCGACACAGGCCCAGGCCCCCGACCGGGGTGGCCTCACCGTCGAGCACCACCACGTCGTGCCCACCTGCGTCCATCGCCTCGATGACGGCATCGGCCGTGGCGCACTCACGCCACGCCACGACCTCCACGTCACGCGCGGGGCGTCGTCCCGCCGCAGCGCGCACCGCGTCACGGGTCGTGATGTCGTCGCTGTAGAGGAGGACGGAGACGGACAGGATGCCGTCGGTCGCCGCCGCCACCTGCGGGGTCGCGGTGTCGTGCTCAGAGGTCATGGCGGCATGCTACCGGTGCCCCGGATCCGGCATTGTCGAGCCTTTCGGGGGGTCGCCCACCCACTCCGGTCCAGTCTTCGCCATAATGGCTCCGTGGCCACTCAAACAGCAGCTCCGAGGGAGCACCGCGGACCCGTCCCGTCCATCCCCGGTCAGGGTCCCGCGACGCGTCCGAACCTGGTCGCCGTCGGCACGATGGTGTGGCTCTCCAGTGAGCTGATGTTCTTCGCGGCGCTCTTCGCGTTCTACTTCACCATCCGCGGCCATGAGCCCGCCTTGTGGGCCGAGCGCACCACACAGCTCAACGTCCCGTTCGCGGCCGCCAACACCGCGGTGCTGGTCGTCTCCTCGGCGTGGTGCCAGCTCGGCGTCTGGGCCGCTGAGCGCGGTGTCGCCGCCAGGCCGGCCGGGGTCTCCTTGCTCGCGTTCAAGCAGTGGGGCATGCGCGAGTGGTATGTCCTGACCTACATCTTCGGCTCGGTCTTCATCGCCGGACAGGTCTACGAGTACGCCAGCCTCGTGCATGAGGGCGTCTCCCTCTCTTCCGACGCCTACGGCTCGGTGTTCTACCTCGCCACCGGCTTCCACGGGCTGCACGTGACGGGCGGGCTGATCGCCTTCATGCTCATCATCGGCCGCAGCTTCACCACCCGTCGCTACACCCACGCCCAGGCCACCGGCGCGGTCGTCACCTCCTACTACTGGCACTTCGTCGACGTCGTGTGGGTGGCCCTGTTCATGATGATCTACGTCCTGCAGTGACGCCCCGACTCCTCCCGCCCGGATCCGCACCGTAGACAGGAAAGCACCGTGAACGCACTGGCAGCCCGCCGCCGACACCCGGCAGCGATCGCCGTCCTCCTCATGCTCGGGCTCTTCCTGACGGGCGCCGCCTATACCGCCCTCGCCCCCACCCGCGCTGATGCCACGACCCAGGCGCTGCCGGCCCAGACCGCCGAGGAGGGCAAGGCACTGTTCCGCGCCAACTGCGCCTCCTGCCATGGTCTGAACGCCCAGGGCCGCCCGACGGGCAATGGTGACAAGATCGCCGGCCCGGCGCTGGCCGGTGTCGGTGCCGCGTCGGTCGACTTCCAGATGGGCACCGGCCGGATGCCGCTGGCGGCGCCCGGCGTGCAGGCGCCCGCCGGCGACAGCGTGAAGTTCTCCGACGACGAAATCACGGCGATCGGCGCCTACGTCGCCTCCCTCGCCCCCGGCCCGGCGGTCCCCAGTGACGAGACGGTGGACGGCTCCAAGGGCGACCCCGCCGCCGGCGGTCAGCTCTTCCGGGTGAACTGCGCGATGTGTCACAACTTCGCCGGAGCCGGCGGCGCCCTCACCCGCGGCAAGTACGCCCCGGCCATCAGGAGCGACACCAGCGACAAGCACATCTACGAGGCCATGGTGACCGGCCCGCAGAGCATGCCGGTCTTCGGTGACGACAACCTCACCCCGCAGAGCAAGCAGGACGTCATCGCGTTCCTGAACACGATTCAGGCGGAGGAGAGCCCGGGCGGAATGACGCTCGGCTCCCTCGGCCCCGTCAGCGAAGGCCTGTTCGCCTGGGTCTTCGGCCTGGGGCTCCTCGTCGGCTGCGCCGTATGGCTCGGCTCGAAGGCCGCCTGATCCACCACCCCCTCGACCACAGATCGGCAGCCCGATGAATGAGCAGGACACACCCCGCACCGGGTCCGAGGTGACCCCCGGCGCGGGCGGCAACCTCCCCGTCCGCCTGGACGAGGGGCACATCGTCGGTGACGGCGGCCTGCCCGAGAAGTTCAGCAACCCGGGCCTGCCGGCGCACACTCCTCGAATGGCGGACCTCGGCGAGGACGCTGCCAAGCGTGCGGAAAAGCAGGTCGCCACCCTGTTCGGGGTCTCGATCCTGGGCACGCTGCTCTTCATCGTCCTCTACTTCGCGATCGACGTGGACCAGACGGTCTGGGTCCCCGGCATCGGAATGACCAGCGCCTCCAACCTCGCTCTCGGGGTCACGATGGCGATGGGGCTCCTGGGCATTGGATTCGGCGCGGTGCACTGGGCCAAGACCCTGATGCCCGACGAGGAGGTCGTGGAGTCCCGTCACCCGCTGCGCTCGAGCGAGGAGTCCCGCGAGGAGTTCGTCGCCACCGTCGTCGACGGTGGCCGCGACGCTCAGCTGCCGCGCCGCCCCCTGATCACGTACACCCTCGGTGGCGCGCTCGGCCTGTTCGCCGTTCCCCTCGTCGTCCAGATCGCCGGCAGCCTGGGCCCGATGCCCCAGAAGAGCCTGTCACTGACGTTCTGGAACGGTGGCCCGAGCGGGCCCGGAGAGGAGCCGACGTTCACCCCGTTGCGACTGATGCGCGACCCTGAGAACACCCCCATCAAGGCCTCCGACGTCACCATCGGTTCCGTCTTCCACGTCATGCCCGAGGGTCTGCTCGACCTCGAGGAGCACGTCCTGGGGGAGAAGGCCAAGGCAGCCGTGCTGCTCATGCGCCTGGACCCCACGATCATCGAGTCCCAGAAGCAGCGCGACTGGGGCTACCAGGGCATCATGGCCTACTCCAAGATCTGCACCCACGTGGGGTGCCCGGTCGGCCTCTACGAGCAACAGACCCACCACCTGCTGTGCCCGTGCCACCAGTCAACCTTCGACGTGACCCGCGACTGCAAGGTCATTTTCGGTCCTGCGAGGCGCGCCCTGCCACAATTGAAGATCACCGTCGACGACGAGGGCTACCTCGTGTCCACCCAGCCGTTCCGCGAAGCGGTCGGCCCGAGCTTCTGGGAGCGTGGCTGATGAGTATCTCCACCGATCGGCCTGCCGACGCACTTCGTGAGGGCGACCCCGTCCCCGAGCCGGCCGCCTCCCCCATCGCACGCAAGGTTGGTGGCCTGGGCGGCTGGGTCGATGACCGCACCGGGGCCGGCAAGGGCGTCGGCTACCTGCTGAAGAAGGTCTTCCCCGACCACTGGTCGTTCATGCTGGGTGAGATCGCGATGTACTCGATGATCATCTGCCTGCTCACGGGAGCCTTCCTCACCTTCTGGTACGTGCCGAGCATGACTCACATCACCTACACCGGCTCCTACGTGCCGCTGCGCGGCATCGAGATGTCCGAGGCCTACAAGACGACGCTCGACATCTCCTTCGACATCAAGGGCGGGCTCATCATCCGCCAGATCCACCACTGGGCGGCGCTGATGTTCGTCGTCGCCCTCGTGGTGCACATGTTCCGCGTCTTCTTCACCGGTGCCTTCCGCAAGCCCCGTGAGATCAACTGGGTCATCGGCTCCGTCCTGGCGCTCCTGGCCATCGTCGAGGGCTTCGCCGGCTACTCCCTCCCCGACGACCTGCTCTCCGGCACCGGCATCCGGGCCATGCAGGGCTTCGTGCAGTCGGCCCCGGTCATCGGGTCCTACCTCGTCTTCGCGATCTTCGGCGGCCCGTTCCCCGGCGAGGCGATCATCCCGCGGTTGTACTCAGCCCACATCCTGCTCATCCCAGCGCTGCTGATCGGGTTGTTCACCGCGCACATCGCCCTCGTCGCGATCCAGAAGCACACCCAGTTCCCCGGCCCGGGTCGCACCAACGACAACGTCGTCGGCTACCCCGTGATGCCGGTCTACGCGGCGAAGGCCGGCGGCTTCTTCTTCATCGTCTTCGGTGTCCTGGCCATGATCTCCGCGGTCGTCGGGATCAACCCGATCTGGGGCTACGGGCCTTACGACCCGTCGGCTGTCACCGCGGGCTCCCAGCCCGACTGGTACATGGGCTTCGCCGACGGTGCGCTGCGACTGCTGCCCGGCTGGCTGGAGTTCACGGCCTTCGGTTACACGATCTCGGCCAACATCTTCCCGGGGGCGTTGATCCTGCTTCCCCTCGTCTACGTGGTCCTGGGCATCTATCCCTTCGTGGAGAAGTGGGTCACCGGTGACGAGCGTGAGCACCACCTGCTCCAGCGCCCCCGAAACGCCCCGGTGCGCACCGGGATCGGCATGGCTGCCATCACCGCCTACACGATCCTGTTGTTCGCCTCCGGCAACGACATCATGGCGATCAAGCTCGGGATGTCGATCAACGACCTCACCTGGTTCTTCCGGATCGGCTTGTTCGTCCTCCCACCGGCGGTGTTCTGGGTGACCAAGCGGGTCTGCCTCTCACTCCAGCGCCGCGACCGCGACACGGTCCTGCACGGCGTCGAGAGCGGCACGATCATCCGCACCCCCGACGGGCGCTACTTCGAGCGGCACGAGGCCATGCTCCCGCAGGACCAGTGGCTCCTCGTGCAGCACGAGGCCGTCGCGCCGCTGGTGCTCCCTGCAGCCGTGGACGAGCAGGGCGTGGCCCGGCCAGCCGCCCGCAAGGACCGCCTGCGCGCCAAGCTGTCGCACTTCTACTTCGCTGACGCGGTCAACCCGGTGACGCCCGCGGAGCTCGCGGCGGCACACCACGACGGCCAGGAGATGGAGTCCATCGAGGCCTCGAGCGCATCGGGCGAGACCGTCGCCATCGAGGCCCGAGAGGGATCACAGCCGGCCGCGCGGCACTGAGTCCACTCCCTGCATCGGATGCCGTGGCCCCCGCCGGGGGGACCACGGCATCCGGCGTTCGTGGCGGAGGCGTGCTGCTCCCGAGGGCACTCACCCTCCTGGCCGCCAATGCCGACTGCAGTGCAGCACATGCCGCCTCAGGCTGTGTGGCACCTTCGAACCCGAACTCAGCGTGGACCATGAGCGTGCTCGACGTCACACGTGCTGACAGGATGGGCGGATGGACCCGATCGATGACGTGGTCTTCGACACGATCGTCGCGCAGGCGTTGGACGAGGTGCCGGGCGAGCTCATGGCAATGCTCGACAACGTCGTCTTCCTGGTGGAGGACGAGCCTGCGGCTGGGGACCCGGGTCTGTTGGGGGTCTATGAGGGCGTCCCGCTGACGGAGCGGGGAGAGTTCTGGGCGGCGGGCTCGTTGCCGGATGCGATCACCCTCTTCCGCGGGCCGCTCACCAGGATGTGTGAGGACGCCGAGGAACTCAGTGAGGAGATCACCGTCACGGTCGTGCACGAGATCGCCCACCACTTCGGCATCGACGACGCCGCGCTGCATCGGCTGGGCTGGGGCTAGCCCCCGGCCTCAGAGGGCGGTCTGGCCGCGCCAGTACTCGAAAGTCCACCCGACCAGTGCGGGAGCCGCGAAGAATGCACCGATGATGAAGAGCCACCAGCCGACGGCCAGACCCAGGAACATGATCGCGGCGGACGCGGCGAGGAAGAGCGGCCACCAGCTGTGCGGGCTGAAGAAGCCGAAGTCGCCCTGGATCTCGTCGACGTCACCCAGCGGGTCATCGGAGGGGTCGGCCTCGAGCCGGCTCCGCGTCATCCAGAGGTACCACGCGATCATGAAACCGAGCAGACCCGCGAGGGTGAACCCGATGACACCCACCCACTCGACGCCGAGTGCGGTGGACCTGGTCCACAGTCCGTAGATTGTCGCCATCACGAAGGCAAAGACCCCGATGAGGGTCCCGATCCGTTCCATCGCCTTCATGGGTCAGTCCTCCTTGTCGACGAACGCGTTGTCGTGCAGGTCTGCCGGCCCGAGTACGGACACCAAACCGGAGTCGCCCGCCACAAGCGAGTCGTGCAGCCCAGCCGGCGCCGCCTCGGGGTGATGCAGGTCGAAGGCCGGTCGCTCCGAGCGGATCCGAGGGATCGTGTCGAAGTTGTGCCGCGGCGGCGGGCACGAGGTGGCCCATTCCAGCGAGCCACCGTAACCCCAGGGGTCGTCGCTCTCCACCAGCGGCGCGTGGCGCCAGGTGTTCCACACGTTGTAGAAGAAGGGCAGCATGGACAGGCCCAGCAGGAAGGCTCCTGCCGTGGAGATCTGGTTGCCGAGGGTGAAGCCGTCCTCGGGCAGATAGTCGGCGTACCGGCGGGGCATGCCCTGGGCGCCGAGGATGTGCTGGACGAAGAACGTGGTGTGGAAGCCGATGAAGAGCATCCAGAAGTGGATCTTGCCCAGCTTCTCATCGAGCATGCGACCGGTCAGCTTGGGCCACCAGAAGTAGTACCCGGCGAACATCGCGAAGACCACGGTGC
>JBDSVV010000158.1:0-7059 GCA_039927035.1 Ornithinibacter sp.
CCTCGACCTCGATGCAGCGCAGGTCCGCCGCGCCAGGACGCTGGCCCGCCAGGCCGGTCGGCCGGTCGTCGACCTGGCCCGCGCCCACACCACGGTGTCGGTCGAGCGGGCCACCCTGCGCCTCGCCGGCCTCAGCGGCGCGGACCACGAGAACCTCCCCTGGGTGAACCACCTCGTCGACGCCGTCCGCGGTGAGGTCGGGCTCGAGCACGGCGTCAGCGCGCCGGTGTGGGACGCACTGCGCCGCGGAGAGGCCCCGAACCTGCAGACCCTGGCCCAGAAGGCCTCTGCGGGGGCGGTCTCGTTCCATCTCCCCACCGGCAAGGACGCCACCGCCGCCAAGCGCGCTGCACGCGTCGCCGTGGCCCGCGGTATCCGCACCGTGGACCGTCAGCGCGCAGCACGTGGGCGCCTCATCACGCGCCACGGCGACGCACCGCGCACTCCGTGGATCTATCTCATCGTCGCCACGGGGGACATCCGGGAGGACATCCCGCAGGCCCAGCAGGCTGCCAGGGAGGGGGCCGACGTCATCGCCGTCATCCGCTCCACGGGTCAGAGCCTGCTCGACTTCGTGCCGGAGGGCCCCACCTACGAGGGGTATGCCGGCACCTACGCGACGCAGGAGAACTTCCGACTCATGCGCGCCGCCCTCGATGAGTCGAGCAAGGAGCTCGGCCGCTACGTGCGGCTCACCAACTACGCGAGTGGGCTGTGCATGCCAGAGATCGCCGCGCTCGCAGGGCTGGAGCGTCTCGACATGATGCTCAACGACTCGATGTACGGCATCCTCTTCCGCGACATCAACCCGATCCGCACCTTCGTGGACCAGCGCTTCAGCCGCCAGGTGCACGCCCGTGCCGGGATCATCATCAACACCGGCGAGGACAACTACCTCACCACCGCGGATGCCGTGGACGCTGCGCACACGGTCACCGTGAGCCAGCTGCTGAACGAGTACTTCGCCAAGGAGGCGGGGCTGCAGGACTGGCAGCTGGGTCTCGGCCACGCCTTCGAGATCGACCCGGCCGTGCCGCAGAGCTTCCGCCTCGAGCTGGCTCACGCGCTGCTCGCCCGCCAACTCTTCCCCAAGGCGCCGCTGAAGTGGATGCCGCCGACGAAGCACATGACCGGCGACGTGTTCCGCGGCTACCTCCTGGACGGGTTCTTCAACCTCGTCGGGGCGATGACCGGGCAGAGCATCCTGCTCATCGGCATGATGACCGAGGCCGTGGTCACCCCCTGGCTCTCCGACCGCGACCTCGCCCTCCAGAACGTTCGCTACGTCATGGATGCCGCGGGCGGGCTCACCGAGGACTTCCACCCACCGCGGGACGGCTTCATCCAGACCAGGGCGCGCCAGGTGCTCTCCGAGGCGGTGGACCTGCTCGACGCGATCGTCTCCGATGCGGATGCCGCTGGTGACCCTCCCTTGCTGTCTGCGATCGCCGACGGGACCTTCGGTTCGATGAAGCGACCCCCTACGAAGGGCAAGGGGTTGGACGGCGTGGTGGTCAAGGCCGACGACTACGACAACCCCGCCTCCACCATGCTCGAGGAAGGAGCCACTCGATGACGCGACTCAAGGACGCCCAGGATGCTCGGCGCCGTCGGGAGCATCCCGTGAAGGGCGATCCGAGCCTGCTACAGGAGCACCCGGTCGTGCGGCCCTACGGAGACACCACCGGCGACGGCATGGTCCAGATCTCCTTCACCCTCCCGCTCCCGCACGACAAGCGCGCCGAGGGCGCCGCCCTCCAGCTCGCCGCCAAGATGGGCATGGAGCCGGCGCTCCTCGTGCACGCCAAGGCGATGGGCCCGGGCTTCACGTTCTTCGTCCTCTACGGCTCGGTCACCCACCTCGTCGACGTGCGCGAGGTGAAGGTCATCGAGCGTGAGTTCCCCCTCCTGACCTCCAAGGAGGTCAACGCCACGATCAAGAGGAAGCTGCGCCGCAAGCTCGTCGTGGTCGGCGCCTGCATCGGCACCGATGCGCACACCGTGGGCATCGACGCGATCCTCAACATCAAGGGTTTCGCCGGGGAGAAGGGACTGGAGTACTACCGCGAGCTGACCGTGGTCAACCTCGGAGCCCAGGTGCTCGTCCCCGAGCTCGTCAACACCGCGCGCGAGGTGCGGGCCGACGCCGTGCTCGTCTCCCAGGTCGTCACCCAGCGTGACGCCCACATCCACAACACCTCGGCGATGTCGGCGGCCTTCCGCGAGGCCTTCCCGGCCGCACAGGTGCCCCACCTCGTCGTCGGGGGCCCCCGGTTCGAGGAGGGCAGCGCCCCGGCCCTGGGCGTGGACCGGATCTTTGGGCGCGGGACCACTCCCGGGGAGGTCGCCTCCTACCTCGTCCACGCCCTGGTGGAGTCACGCACCCATCCCGACCCGAGAGGATCCCAACGATGAGCACAGCCGAGGTCGGCCTGCGCGTCACCCACCACCGCTACATCCCCTACAGCCATGCGCACTACGCGGGGAACCTCGTCGACGGGGCCTACAGCCTCGCGGCCTTCGGTGACGTCGCCACCGAGATGTGCATCCGCACCGACGGCGACGAGGGGCTCTTCGCGTCCTACAGCGACGTGCAGTTCCATGAGGCGGTGCGCGCCGGCGACGTCATCGAGATCACGGCGACCCTGGTGCGGGTGGGCACCCGCTCGCGGGAGATGGACTTCGAGGTCCGCGTCGTCGGTCGTGGCACACCCGCTCGGGGGGAGTCCGCGGCCGAGGTCCTTACCCCTGCGCTCCTCGCGACCAGCGCCCGAGGGGTTGTGGTCGTTCCTCCAGCCGCGTGACCTACCGTTGGCGCGTGCCCACGCCCCTTCGGTCTGCCCTGCGACCGGGAGCCGCGCTCCTCTCGGGCCTGTGCCTCTGGCTGGCCTTCCCGGATCACGACCTCTGGTGGCTGGCACCCCTGGGCGTCGCCCTGCTGGGGGCCGCCACGCTGACCGCCGGGTGGTGGGGCGGCTTCCGGGCCGGGTTCATCGGCGGGCTCGCCTTCTTCGTCCCGGTCCTGTCGTGGTCAGGGGTCTACGTGGGTGCCCTGCCATGGTTCGCGTTGGCAGCCCTGCAGGCCCTGTACTTCGCGCTGATGGGCGGGGTGGTCGGGTATGCCGGGTCACGCCTCGTGCGCGCCGGTCACCGATGGGCGGCGCTGGCCGTGGTCCCCCTTGCCTGGGTCGTGCAGGAACTGGCTCGCGGCACCACTCCCTGGGGGGGCTTCCCGTGGGCCCGGATCGCCTTCAGCCAGGCCGACAGCCCGTTGGCGCACCTCGCTCGGTGGCTCGGTGCCCCGGGGGTCACCCTCGCGGTCGCCGTCGTCGGCACCGGGCTGCTCGCCGCGGCACACGGCATTCGTGAGCGCCGCACGACACCGCTGGTGGCCGGCCTCGTGCTGACCCTGGTGCCCTGGGGGAGCGCGCTGATCGTGCTGCCCAAGGATGGGCGCAGCGAGGCCGTCGGCTTCGTGCAGGGCAACGTGCCCCAGGCCGGGTTGGAGTTCAACGCCCAGCGCAGAGCCGTGCTCGACAAGCACGTCGCAGGGACCCTGGCGCTCGCCGCCCGTGCCCCCGATGACCTGACCCTGGTGGTGTGGCCCGAGAACGCCTCGGACATCGATCCGCTACGCAACCTCGACGCCATGGCCCAGATTGAGCGAGCCCGAAGGGCCGTGGGCGTTCCGCTGCTCGTCGGTGCGGTGCTCAACGAACCGGTGGGCGCGGCATCCAACGTCTCGCTGTTCTACACGGGGGGTTCCGAGCCGCCGCAGCGCTACACCAAGCTGCACCCGGTGCCCTTCGCCGAGTACATCCCCTACCGCTCGTTCTTCCGCCAGTTCACCCCCATGGCGGACCTCGCCGGCAACTTCGTGGCAGGCACCACGATCGGGCGGTTCACCGTTCCGGCACCCGGTGGTGACTACACGATCCTGCCGACCATCTGTTTCGAGGTCGCCTATGACGGCCTGATGCGCGACAGCCTCCGCTCCGCCGACGGCCAGGACAGCCTGCTCGTCGTGCAGACCAACAACGCCACGTTCGGCTACACCGCCGAGTCCGAGCAGCAGTTCGCCATCTCCAGGCTCCGAGCCATCGAGCACGGGCGGTCCGTCGTGCACGTCTCCACCGTGGGCGTCTCCGGATTCGTCGCGCCCGACGGCACGGTGACGGGGAAGACCGGCCTGTTCACCGCCGAGCAGGGACTCGCCCGGCCGGTGCTCCGCCACGAGAGCACGCTCTCGGACCGATGGGCCCCATGGCCGGAGTGGCTCGCAGCGGGCCTCCTCGCCGCCCTCCTGGTCGGGAGCGTGCTGCTCGGCCGGGGCGTTAGGGTTCAGGCACCCGGAACACCGACCGAGAAGGACGACAGCGTTGACTGAGAGCGCCAGGCCGCCGCTGGGACGCGTTGTCGTGCTCGTGCCGACCTACAACGAGCGGGAGACCCTTCCGGTCACCGTCGCTGGCATCCGAGCCGCCGCACCCGAGGTCGACGTCGTCGTGCTGGACGACTCCTCCCCGGACGGTACGGGCGAGGTGGCCGATGCGCTCGCCGCCCGAGACGAGCAGGTCTACGTGCTGCACCGGGGGCAGAAGGCTGGCCTCGGCGCCGCCTACCTCGACGGATTCGTGTGGGCCCTGGAGCGGGGCTACGGCGCCCTGGTCGAGATGGACGCCGACGGCTCACATCGCCCGCAGGACCTGCCCCGGTTGCTGGCGGCGGCTGCCGACGCCGATGCGGTGATCGGGTCGCGGTGGGTGCGCGGCGGGTCTGTCGTCAACTGGCCGGTGCACCGAAAGGTGCTCTCGCTCGGCGGAAACGCCTACGTCAAGCTGCTGCTCGGGATGCCGGTGAACGACGCCACCGCGGGCTTTCGTGTGTATCGCGCGGACGCACTGCGCACGATGGGCCTGGACGACGTGGCCTCCCAGGGGTACTGCTTCCAGACCGACCTCACCTGGCGCGCGGTGCGAGCAGGGCTGACGGTCGTGGAGGTTCCCATCACGTTCGTCGAGCGCGAGATCGGCTATTCCAAGATGAGCCGCGCGATCATGACCGAGTCACTGAGCCGGATCACGGGGTGGGGCGTGAGCCACCGGATGGCCCAGGCCCGGTCGCTGCTGCCCGGTGCCGGCGAGCCGAGGTGGCACGAGCTGTGAGCAGGCCGGACGCCACCCCGTACGCCGCGTCGGGACGAAGGCGCCCCCACGTGTTGCGCTGGGTGTTCCTCGCCCTTCTCGTGGTGCCGATCATCGAGGTGGCGGTGATCATCGGCGTGGGCCAGGTCATCGGTGGGTGGCCGACCGTCGCCCTGCTGCTCGCCGAGTCGGCGCTCGGCGCCTGGATCGTGCGACGCGAGGGGGGGCGGACGTGGGCCCACCTGCGCGATGCCCTCCGAGAGGGTGCGATGCCCAGCCGGCAGCTCGCCGACGCGGCGCTGGTGCTCATCGGCGGGTGCCTGTTGCTCACCCCGGGGTTCGTGACCGACGCCGCCGGGTTCTTCGTCATCCTTCCCCTCACCCGGCCGCTCACCAGGGCGTGGCTTGAGGCCGTCGTCGCCCGGCGGCTGCTCGGGCCGTTGGGGGAGTGGCCCGGCAGCGGGGGAAGCCGGGGTTTCCGCGGTGGTGGCCAGGGCGGCGGTTCCGGCGGGGGAACCCAAGGTGGCAACCCTGGCGCGGGACCCGACGTGGTCCCGGGCGAAGTGGTGGACTGAGGCTTCGTCCCCGAACGACTCAGTGCCGGGGGACCCAGTGGGTCACCCGGCACCTGCAATCTGGCTCAGGCAGACTTGCGCTTGCGAGGCTTCTCACCGCGGGAGGCGCGAAGCAACGTGAGTCGCTCCTCGAGAAGCTCCTCGAGCTCGGGGATCGAGCGTCGCTCGAGCAGCATGTCCCAGTGGGTGCGCACGTGCTTGACGGGCTTGCTCTCGGGAACGGGGCCGTCGCCCTGGAGCTTGGCCTCCAGGCCGCAACGGCACTCCCACGTGCCGGGCACGTCGGCCTCGACCGAGAACGGAAGCTCGATGAGGTGACCGCTGGAACACAGGTAACGAGTGATGTTGCGCTCAGAGGGGACGACGTTGGTGTCGGTCTCCATGCTCAGTGCACCGAGTCGGCTGCCGCGCAGGCTGCGTTCTGCCATGGGTGAAACTCCCAAGTGTGTGGTGTCCCGGCCGGGGTCCTCGCGGTCGGGTCGATGCTGGAACAACGTGCACAAGGAGTTCGTTGTTCCACCCCTCTGCGGACGCCTTCTGAAGGAAAGTGTGATCCACATCACCTCGGGGTCGGATCGGGAGTGAGCACCGGGGCTCAATTCGGCGCGTTCCTGTTCCCAACGATAGGTCCTCTCAGTAGCGTCACCACCGTGACGACCACACCTCAGGCCACGGACGCCTCCCGGCCCACCGCCCTGGACAGCGCAGCGCCCACCTCGAAACGTCGAATTCTGGCCTGGGGCATGTGGGACTGGGGGTCACAGCCCTTCAACACCGTCATCACGACCTTCGTCTTCGCCGTCTACATCACGAGCAACAACTTCGGGAACACCAACTTCACCTCCACGGCCCTGGCCATCTCCACGGCCATCGCCGGGCTGTTCGTCGCACTGCTCGCGCCGGTGCTGGGGCAGAACTCCGACCGGTCGGGCCGTACGGTGCGCAACCTGCGCCGGCAGACGTGGCTCCTCGCGGGCTTGTCCGCCTCGCTGTTCTTCGTCCGCCCGGAACCGGCCTTCCTGTGGCTCGGCCTGGTCCTGCTCGCGGTGGGGTCCGTGGTCTCCGAGATCGCCGGGGTCAACTACAACGCCACCATCGAGCAGGTCGCAGGGCCCCGCACGGTGGGCCGGGTCTCCGGGTTCGGCTGGGGAATGGGCTACCTGGGCGGCATCCTGGTGCTGCTCCTCATCTACTTCCTCTTCATCCAGCCCGACGTCGGGCTCTTCGGTGTCACCAGTGCCGACGCCCTCGACATCCGCGTGTCGATGCTGGTGTGCGGGGTGTGGACGCTGCTGTTCACCGTCCCGGCATTCCTCGTCCTGCGTGACCGCCCGCGACCC
>JBDSVV010000159.1:0-4298 GCA_039927035.1 Ornithinibacter sp.
GACGCATGGCCGAGACCTGCGGGTTCTGACCGACACCACCGAAGATGGTGCGGGAGGTCAAGCCGAGCGGGGCCGCGAGCGGGGCCATGGCCTCGTCGATCTGGGTGGCGAGCTCGCGCGTCGGCACAAGGATCAGGGCACGGGGGCGGCCCGGCTGGCGCCGGGTCTCGCTCTGCGACAGGCGGGTCAGCAGCGGGAGCAGGAACGCGATGGTCTTGCCCGAGCCGGTGCGGCCACGGCCGAGCACGTCGCGACCCGCGAGGGAATCGGGCAGCGTCGCGGTCTGGATGGGGGTGGGCGTCGTGATGCTGCTCTTGGCGAGCACGTCGACGAGGGTGGTGGGCACGCCGAGCGCGCCGAAGGTGTCAGTGGACACGAAAAGAATCTCCAAGCAGTGTGGGGTCACCACGGCGACAACGGCGTCGGCGGCGACTGGTTCGATGTTCTGCCGAGGGCTCTGGGGCCGCGGCGCGTGCGAGTCCCGACCTGTCCGGTGGGCTCGAAGGCATCGACATCAAAGAAGCGGGCCCGTGGCAGAACTGTTCGGGCCGCTCTCTCCAGTGTAGGGCACCTGTGCCGACTCTCCGACCGTGGCGGTGTCACACAGGGGGCTGGAGATTCACCTCAACGGCTGCCTCGGTTCACGCTGATGACGGATGCGCCACGAGCCAGGCGAGCACCTGTGCAGCGTGCTGGTCCGGCGGGAAGACCGGGTAGAACACGTGCTCCACGATGCCGTCGGAGATGACGAGCGTCATTCGCGCATAGAGTCTTTGGCCGTCCGCGGTGAACGTCGGCAGCCCTAACGACTCGGCCAGTTCGTGCCGGGGGTCGGCAAGCATGACGAACGGAAGATGGAGCCGGTCGACGACCTCCCTCTGGTAGTCGGTGGACTGGCTCGACAGGCCGTAGACGGCGAGGGCACCTGCTGCCACCAGGTCGGCGTGGTGGTCCCGGAAGCCGCAGGCCTCTGGTGTGCACCCGCGGGCTCCGGGGATCGCATCCCACCCGGGCGGGAGGTCGACACCGGGACGGCCGGTCATCGGGTAGAGGTAGAGCACTGTTCGCCCGGCGCGGGGATCATCGAGGGTCACGGGCTGCCCCGAGGTGCTCGTGAAGGTCAGGTGCGGCATCGTGGCGCCGACGAGGTGGGCAGCGGCGCCGTCATCCTCGGGCGCGGGAAGCCTGCCCGGGAGGTCTGAGAGGTGCGAGATGGTGATGGTCCTCGGTTCAGTGCGGCACCCGAGCGGAGTGACCGTCGGCCGTGCTCATGCTGCCACGTGCCGTCGGTGCCGGCACCGGCATACAGTTGCGCTCGTGCCGGGACCCAGGATGAGCACCGTCGGGAGGCCGCCGTGGTGACCGCGCTCTCCGTGCTGCTGGCCCTCACCGCGGTGTTGGGCTGGGTCAACGAACGGTTCATCAGGATCCCGACCACGGTGGGTGTGGTTCTGGCAGGCGCCCTGGCCGCTGCGCTGGTCGTGGCGCTGGAAAGCCTCGGGCCGTCGGTGGGTCTGCGTGACGAGGCCGAGGGGCTCCTCGTGACGCTCGACTTCAGTGAGTTCGTGCTCACCGGCATCCTGTCGATCCTGCTGTTCGCCGGTGCCTTCAGCCTCGACGCCCGCCAGCTGCTGCGGCAGCGCGCCAGCATCCTCACCCTGGCGGTCGGGAGCACCCTGATCAGCACGGCCCTCATCGGTGTCGGTTCCTGGGTCGTGTTCGGCCTCGTCGGCGTCGATCTTCCCCTGCTCTGGTGCCTGCTCTTCGGCGCCCTGATCAGCCCCACCGACCCCGTCGCCATCCTCGACCTGCTCAAGCGGGCGAAGGTCCCGGAGCGGCTGCGCACGCTCATCGCGGGCGAGAGCCTGTTCAACGACGGTGTCGGCATCGTCGTGTTCATCGCCATCTCCGGCGTGCTCGGGCTGGGGGGCCACGACGTCGATCCGGGCGCCGGTGGCATCGCGCTGATCTTCGTGCGAGAAGCACTGGGGGGTTTGGCTTTCGGTGTGGCCATCGGGTGGGTGGGCTACATGATGTGTCGCACGATCGACGGTCACGTCGTCGAGGTGATCATTACCCTCGCCGTCGTGATCAGTGGTTACACGGCGGCCGTCGCCCTCGGTGTCTCCGGGCCGCTGGCGATGGTCATGGCCGGGTTGATGATGTCGGCTGGAAAGGAGCGCGCCTTCTACGGCGAAACCAGGCACCTCGTCGAGGGCTTCTGGGAGACCCTCGATCAGGTGCTCAACGTGCTGCTCTTCGCCTTCATCGGTTTCGACGTGCTGCTGGCCGAGTCGAGCGGGCCCCTCGTGCTGGCGAGCCTCCTGATGGTCGGCGTCGCGCTGGTGGCGCGCTTCATCTCTGTCGCCGTGCCGATGGTGCTGGTGCGCCGACGAGATGGTTACGGCCCGTGGACCGTGCGGCTCCTGACCTGGGGAGGGTTGCGTGGTGGCATCGCCATCAGCCTCGCACTGGGCCTGCCCGCGGGGGCGGAGCGCAACGCCATCCTCACTGCGACGTATGCCGTGGTGTTGTTCACCATCGCTGTTCAGGGGCTCACGGTCGGCCCGGTGATCGCCCGGGCGGCGGCCGGCCTGAAGGCCGTGCAGCACCGGGATCATCACCGCGGGCACGGCGAAGCTTCGACACCTGAGGCTGCCAGTCGGGAGGACCAGCGGCCCACGCAGACCGGTGCCTAGAGTGAGGCATGCCGTCGCTGCCGCTGTTCCCGCTCGGGTCGGCCCTGCTGCCCGGTGCGCGGCTGCCGCTGCAGCTCTTCGAGCCACGCTACCTCGACCTCGCGCGCGTGCTCGCCGAGCAGGACGAGAACGAGCGCACCTTCGGCGTCGTCCTGATCCGCAAGGGCCACGAGGTCGGCGCTGACGCCGCCGGAGACCTCTACGGAGTGGGATGTGAGGCGCGGGTCGATGCGATGGCGCTGGCGGAGTCCTCCATCGGCACGATGGTGCACCTCGTGGCCACCGGGGTGCGCCGGTTCAGGTTGGAAGGGCTCGACGCCGCAGCCGGAACCTCCTACCTCACAGCGAACGTCACCTGGCTCTCGGAGCCGTCGTCGGAGGACCAGCCGGTAGCGGACCTGGTCGGTCGCGCCCTGCGCGAGCACACGACATACCTCGCGGCCCTCTCGCTCGAGGCCGAGCCCATCGAGGCGCCCCCGTCTCAGGTGGCCTACCGCATCGTGGAGCGGATGGTGCTGGACCCGAGCGACCGGCAACGGGTGTTGGATGGGCCGGATGCCGGGACACGGCTGCGCACCGTCATCGGCCTCCTTCGTCGGGAGGCTGCGATCGTGGGTCGGTTCGGCGCCCTGCCGAGTCCTCCGATGCCGGGTGGGGCCAGCCTGAACTGAGGCGGATCCCGGTAGGTTTCGACGATGGATCTCGCGCACCTGCAGGACGTCATCGAGCGCACCTACGGGGAGCGCGACCGGGAGCGTGGGGTGCCGAGCACCGTGGCCTGGCTCGCCGAGGAGGTGGGTGAGCTCGCTCAGGCAGTGCGCAAGGGGAGCGCGGCACAGCGGGAGCACGAGTTCGGGGACGTGCTCGCGTGGGTGGCATCGTTGGCGAACCAGATGGACGTCGACCTCACCCGTGCCGTGGAGCGGTATGCCGGCGGGTGTCCTCGGTGTGGCGCCGCACCGTGCGAGTGCCCTTGAGGCTCGTGTGACGGGAGGGTGCTGAGGGAGGAATCTAGTTCTGCTGTAAGCGAACTCGTCACTCTCGATGCTTGTGTCTCGAACGAGTGTCCGATAGAATGTCGGGTATGGACCAGCCCTTGATGAGCCTCGCGGAGACCCGCTCGGCGATGGAGGCTGCCCGGGGCGCGTTCGCCGCGTTGGGGTCGGTGGTGCACGAGGCGTCGGGTGCGGAGCTCGCGGAGCTGATGACCCTCGCTGATGAGGTGTCTGCTGGGGCGGGGGCGGCTCGGGTGCAGGTCACCGTGGAAGCCATCACCCGTGGTGAGGTCGCTGAGGCTGGGGTGAACGTGCACACCTGGGTGCGCGAGCACGCCCCGTCGTTGCGTCAGGGTGGCGCGGCGCACGTCGCGAAGGTCGCCACCGCGGTGACCAAGGGCGGGCCGACGTGGAACCCCGAAGGTGTCGGCCCGGACCCGGAGTCCCCAGTGGGGATCATCTGGGACGGGGTGGCGGACGGGTCGGTGTCACCCGGGTTGGCGTGCGCGACGTTGGCCGAGCTGGAACGCACGGTGCCGCTGCTGGTCCCGGGGGCGGTGCCGACGGTGACCCGGGCACTGCTCGAGCTCGGGGTGCAGTGGGG
>JBDSVV010000160.1:0-10534 GCA_039927035.1 Ornithinibacter sp.
CTCCGACCTGATGCGCGTGGTGGAGGGCCTGGACGGCGAGGTCGAGATGCTCCACGAGTGGATCGTGCGCACCGGCTACGGCGCGATCATCCCGTGGGTGTCCCACGTGACCGACGAGGAGGGTCACGATGTCATCCGGGCGATCGCCGGACCGGACATGCTCGTGCTGCGCGGCACCCGGCTGCCCACGCCGGAGGACCACGTGCACCGGGACACGTTCATGGTGCGTGCCGGTGAACGCCTCGAGTTCTCGATGACCTGGGCGCCCTCGTGGGAGTCCGTGCCGAGCCCACTAGAGGTTGACGCCCGGATCGAGGAGACCCAGCAGGTCTTCGATGCGTGGGTTCAGCGGTGCTCCCACACGGGGCGCTACCGCGAGCGGGTCGTCCGCTCGCTGCTGGTGCTCAAGCTCCTCACCGACGAGAAGCGCGGCGGCATCGTCGCGGCGCCGACGACAAGCCTGCCCGAGTCGGTCGGTGGCTCGCGCAACTGGGACTACCGCTACGGCTGGCTGCGTGATGCCTCGCTGACCCTGGAGGCCCTCCTCGCCTCTGGCTACCTCGACGAGACCCGGACCTGGCGGGACTGGCTCGTGAGAGCAGTCGCCGGGGACCCGGGTGACCTGCAGATCATGTATGCCGTGGACGGTGGCCGCGACCTCCCCGAGCGCGAGCTGGACCACCTTCCGGGCTACGCCGGCTCACGCCCGGTCCGGATCGGCAACGGTGCGGTGCACCAACGCCAGAGCGATGTGCTGGGCGAGGTGATGATCGCCTTCGACGATGCCCGCCGCCTGGGGCTCGATGAGTCAACGGACACGTGGGCGGTTCAGCGAGCGCTCGTCGACGACCTCGCCGAGCACTGGGACCAGCCGGACCACGGCCTGTGGGAGATCCGCGGGCCGATGCGGCACTTCACCCACTCCCGCGTGATGGTCTGGGCCGCCTTCGACCGGGCGGTGCGGGGCGTCGAGCAGTACGGCCACGAGGGTGACGTCGAGCGCTGGCGCGAGGTGCGGGACACGGTCCACGCCGAGGTGTTGGCCCGCGGCTACGACCCCGAGCGCAACACCTTCACCCAGCACTACGACACCAAGGCCGTCGACGCGTCCCTTCTCCTGATAGGGACCGTGGGGTTCCTTCCGGAGGACGACAGGCGCGTCCAAGGAACCATCGCAGCGGTCGAGGAGGACCTCCTCCACCACGGGTTCCTTCTGCGCTATCGCACGGACACCGGCGTCGACGGCCTGGAGGGGGAGGAGAACCCGTTCCTCGCCTGCTCCTGGTGGCTCGTCAGCGCCTTTGCCGGGTGCGGTCGACTCGACGACGCCATCGATCTGATGGACCGACTGGTGGCCCTGCTCAACGACGTCGGGCTGGTCTCGGAGGAGTACGACCCGGTGAAGGAGGAGATGGTCGGGAACTTCCCGCAGGCCTTCTCCCACCTCGCACTCATCGGTGCCGCCATGTCGATCGAGGCGGCCACGGCCACGCGGGACTCCCGGGGGTAGGTTCGGGGTCATGGCGACCCAGGACCTCATCCCGTTGATCACCTCGCACACCGGCCGGCTCCTCGACACGGCACGCTCGCTGACCGACCAGGGTGCGCCGACCCTGTGCGAGGGCTGGACCGCTGGTCACGTCCTCAGCCACGTGGCGCGCAATGCCGACGGGCTCGCAGCACTCGTGCGCTCGGCCGTGGACGGCACCGGCGAGACGATGTATGTCAGCCCGCAGGACCGGGATGCCGACATCGCCGCCGGAGCCGACCGCACCATCGATGTCCTGGTCGAGGACGTGAGTGACTCCGCCGACCGCGCGAACCCGCTGCTGGCCCGACTCGGCCCCGCGCACGAGGCCACGATGGTCGAGCGAACCCCCGGGGTGCCCTTCGCACCCGCTGGCCGGCTCCCGTTCATCCGTCTGCGGGAGGTCGTCTACCACCACGTCGACCTCGACTCGGGATTCGGCTTCGAGGACGTCGAGCCGGAGCTCGCCCTGACGTTCCTTCACGAGGAGGTCACCCGGCTCGGGCGGGTCGACTCGCCTCCCGACCTCACCCTCGCGAGCACGGAGGGTGAGGAGTGGACCGTCGGGCTGGGCACGGCGCGGGTGTCCGGGTCACGAGCCGCCCTACTGGCCTGGTTGGCGCGGGGCGCGAGGACCGGACTGATTGCCACCTCCCTCCCCGAGCTGCCGGACGGGCGGTGACCCGATGACCTACACCGGCGACGTGATCCCCGGCGGGCCGAGCGACGTCCGCGAGCTCGGCCGGGCCACCATCCGCAAGATGTCCGTTTCGGCGATGCACAACAACGTCTACCTCATCACCTGTGCCGGCACGGGCGAGCAGCTGCTGATCGACGCGGCCGATGACGCCGACCGGTGCCTCGCACTGGTCGACGAGGGCACGGGTCGGCTCGACCAGCTCGTCACTACCCACCAGCACTGGGACCACGTGCGCGCCCTCGTGGACGTCGTCGCCCGCACGGGTGCCCGCACGTATGCCGGGGCCGAGGACGCCGACGCCCTCCCCCTCGCCCCGGACGTTCGCCTGCGGCAGGGGGACGTCGTGACCGTGGGCGAGCTGACCCTTGACGTCATCCACCTTCGGGGCCACACGCCGGGGTCGGTGGCCTTGTCGTGGGCGGACCCCGACGGCATCCGGCACCTTTTCACCGGGGATTCCCTCTTCCCCGGTGGAGTCGGCAACACCAAGAACCCCGGGCAGAGCTTCGAGAACCTCTACCGCGATGTCGTGGACCGCGTCTTCAGCACGTACGACGACGACACGTGGTTCTACCCGGGCCACGGTGGCGACTCGACCCTCGGGGCTGAGCGACCTGGCCTGGACGCCTGGCGCGAGCGTGGCTGGTGACTGGTGATGTTCTTGGCTCGGCCCGATTGACGTCGTCGGTGTAGTCGGGCACCTCGCAGCGTCCGGACACGGCTGAGAAGACCTCGCGAGCCACGACACGTTTGAGAGCGCGGTACACGACCTTGGTGATGCAGCCCTTGGCCAGGTGGGTGTCGCGGGAGGCGCAGGTGCCTTCGCATGCGTTCGTCGTCGGTCATCCGGTTCTTCACGATGTGGTGCGGGGGCCGAGTTGGCGTGGCGGTGCCCGCCGCAGGAGGGGCGGTGGGGCTGTCGGTGCCCGCGGAACTGACCAGGATGGGCACGGCGCCACACAGCGCGGCGTCTGAAGCCGGACCTCATCCGCGTCACACCACCGCCACCCGGACCGCCAGGCTCACAGGAGCCCACCCACCTGGCGTCATGGCCCGCAGGCCGCTGCGGCCGAGCACCTTTGTCCGGCCATCCGATTCACAGCCGGGGCTGCGATCTACGTCTTCGACTTCTTCGCCGGCTTCGCCCGCGCCCGATCCACCGCGGGACCGACCCAGGCATCGAGTGCGGCTGCGTCGTACAGATCCGCCGCCGCGACCAGTACCACGCCACCCATGGTCCGCTCCCCCATCGTTGCCGGGCGGGCTCCGTGCTCGAGCGCGTCCTCGGCGCCGTCCTTGCCGACGTGGACCATCAGGTCATCACCACCGGCCCCGACTGCCATATGGGTGTTCACGGTCCAGCACACGCCACCGAACATCCTGATCTCGCGAAAGCCTGCCGGCCCAGCGGCGGTGTGAACAGCCGCCCTGATCCGGTCGGCCAGGGTCTCGTCGTGGGTCACCAGGCATCTCCAACCGTTTGCCGTCTCATCCGCACGCGAGGAACAGCGTCCTCGGCAGCGCTGGCCATCCGTCGGCGGAACGTGCTCAGGCCGACACGCCGCAAGCGTAGCCGCGGCTCACGGAAGCAGACTTCCGAGCACTCAGCCCGATCGTGCAGATGTCGATGCCCCACCTGGAGGGGTGGCAGAGGAACGAACCAGTGAGTCGTTGGTGGCGATGTCAGCGACGCGGGTGGTCGGCAGTGGCGGGGCCGACATCGTGCTGGCGAGCGCTCGAAATGAGGTCTCGGCGCTGGCCCCGAAACGGCTCGCAGCACAGTACTGTTGGAGTCGAACTCGTATCTCACGCGAGGGACGTCGCCGCTGACGAAGCGGGTCATCTGGATGCCCTGTAGGGCCATCCAAGCCAGACGAAAGGGAATCGAATGATCATTCTCGGCGTGGTGCTCCTGATCATCGGACTGCTCGTGAAGAGTCTTTCCGTCCTGGTGACGATCGGCATAATTCTGATCATCATCGGCGTGGTCCTGGCGGTCCTTGGCTCCATGGGCCGCTCGATCGGCGGGCGTAAGCACTACTACTGACACCGATCTCACGGCACTGGCCACGAGCTTCCCCAAGGGGCAGGGGTTGCCGCCTCAAGGTCTGACAGCGTTCTGACAGGTCGGCAGGTTGCGGTCGGCGCGTCGGGTGAGGATGGGATGTGCCGCTGACCCAGTGGTTTCTGACCTCCCTCGAGCGTGGGAATCCTTCCACTCGGCTCGATGATCGCCATGCCGGTGGCGTGGCGTGGACCGAGGGCAACTTGGTGCGTCCGCTCATCCACGGGGCGACGTACTACGCGGAGCTCCTCGAGCGGGTGTCGAGGATGCGCGAGGGTGACCTGCTGATGTTCGTCGACTGGCGTGGCGACCCCGATGAGCGCCTCACCTCCACCGACCCCACAGGAATCGGAGCGGTGTTCGCGGACGCGGCCCGACGAGGCGTCGATGTTCGCGGGCTCGTGTGGCGATCGCACTGGGACCGCCTGGCCTTCTCCGCACGGGAGAACCGGCACCTGGGTGAGGAAGTCAATGCCGCGGGCGGCCAGTGCCTGCTCGACATGCGGGTGCGGACCGGAGGATCGCACCACCAGAAGTTCGTCGTCCTTCGTCACCCTGATCGTTCCGCACTCGACATCGCGTTCCTGGGTGGCATCGACCTGTGCCACGGCCGCCGCGATGACGCTTCGCACAGGGGCGATCCGCAGACCCAGCCGATGGCGACCGTGTACGGGTCGCGCCCGCCTTGGCACGACGTCCAGTTGGCCATCACGGGTCCGGCTGTCGGCGACGTGGAGACGGTATTTCGGGAACGATGGGAAGATCCGCAGCCGCTGAGCCGCAGCCCGCTGAGATGGCTCGCTGACCGCGTCCGAGCCGACCTGCCAAAGATCACGCAGCTCCCGTCCCAGCGCCCTGATCCCGAGCCAGCAGGGCCTCATCCGGTTCAGTTGCTGCGCACCTACCCTCGCCGTGTCGGCGGCTACGAGTTCGCACCACAGGGAGAACGGAGCGTGGCGCGGGGCTACACCAAAGCCGTCGGTCAAGCGCGCCAGCTGATCTACATCGAGGACCAGTACCTGTGGTCCCCGGATGTGGCGACCATGTTCTCGGTGGCGCTGCGGCGCAACCCAGAGCTGCGGTTGATAGCGGTGCTCCCACTCTTTCCCGACCAGGACGGTCGCATCTCCGAGCCGCCTGACTTGATGGGCCGTGATCGTACGATCTCAACACTTCGCAAGGCGGCGCCTTCACGGGTCGCGTTCTACGGTG
This sequence comes from Ornithinibacter sp., assembly GCA_039927035.1. Classification (GTDB taxonomy): domain Bacteria; phylum Actinomycetota; class Actinomycetes; order Actinomycetales; family Dermatophilaceae; genus Fodinibacter. The sequence continues at coordinate 5,506 of JBDSVV010000160.1, forward strand.
TGGAGAGCCCTGACGGGGTTCCGGTCTACGTGCATGCCAAGGTCTGTGTCATCGATGACCAGTGGGCGTCAGTGGGGTCCGACAACTTCAATCGCAGGTCCTGGACCCATGACTCCGAGCTGTCAGCGGCGGTGTGGGACCCCGATTTCGCACAGTCGCTACGGCTCACTCTCGCTCGGGAGCACCTCGAACGCGCGGGGCCGCTGAACGACCTGCGCGACCCGGCCACTGCGTTCACCGCCTTCGCCGACTGCGCCGCCCAACTGCACCATTGGTATGACGGCGGCTGCCGAGGGGCCCGCCCACCGGGACGTCTGCGTCCACTGAACGACCGGCCGCTGACGTCATTGACCCGGGCGTGGGCAACCTCGCTCTACCATCTCGTCTACGACCCCGACGGCCGGCCCCTGAAGACCTGGATGCGCCGCTCCTTCTAAGAAGGGGCAGCCCGACACGGTCCCAGCAGCGGCGGGCTCTGATGTCAATGACACAGAGCGACGTCGAGCCACGGCGTCCCGGCCCCGGAGTCGGACGCGTCTCGTGCCTTCCGGATCCGGATCTGGGTGGGGAGCGCCTCCGATGTGGAGTTCCACGGCGTCGGTGGTTGCACCTACGGTGGCAGCCATGACCGAGGAGCTCGAGATCATCGCGTTCTCCACGGTGCCGCAGTTGTGGGCTTGGCTCGAGCACCAGCACGTGACTCACCCCGGAGTATGGGTGCAGGTGCGGAAGTCCGGGAGCACCGTGGCGTCGATCGACTTTCACGACCTGCTGGAGGCAGGCATGGCGTACGGATGGAGCGAAAGCACCCGCCGCGCCCACGACTCGTCATCGTTCCTGCAGAAGTTCACTCCACGGCGCACTCCCGGCACCTCGTCCGAGCGAAACCTCGCGATCGCCGGCCGTCTCGAGAAGGACGGCCGCATGACGCCCGCTGGCCGTCACGCACTGCGTCGCTGAGCCGGTGCGGGCGCTGGTGCTCCGACACCGCTCGTGCCGACTCGGGCGTCTTATCCGGTCGTCGAGGGATGCAGTACGCGGTGGCGTCCGTGAGCCCGTGCACGGCGGGAGCGGACGACATGGTGGGATGGTTGGGTCGCACATCCACCAGAGCACACAGGGACAGGCCGCGCATGGACATCACTGAAGTCATCCAGCACCAGCACGACGACCAGCGACGGATGTTCGCCTACCTCGAGCAGTGGCCGCGTGAGGACCACGAGGGTCTGGCGTCCGTGTGGGGGCGTCTTGCGATCCTCCTCGAGACGCACGCCGAGGCCGAGGAGCTCTACTTCTACCCGGAGCTGCTCCGACTGGGAACGGGCGGCGCTGACGCGGAGTCGACGGATGAAGAGGTCGAGGACGCGATGAAGGACCACAACGAGATCCGGGCGGCGGTGCGCGCGGCCGCGGATCACGAGCCGGGCTCTGAGCAGTGGTGGACTGCTGTCATCGATGCCAACGTGCAGAACAGCGATCACATGGGTGAGGAGGAGCGCCAGGACCTTGCCGACTTCCGGCAGCAGGCGACCCTTGAGCTGCGACACGAGATCGCGGTGAGTTTCTTGCGCTATGAGTCACGCAAGGCCGCCGTGGGCATCCCCTCTGTCGACAAGGACCCGGAGGAGTACGTTGCCGACCGTGGGAGTGACTCCGAGACTGACGCAGAGAGGAACGCCGCGGGCTGGGCCGCCGAGGCGGTAGAGGGTCACCCCACGACGGGCGCAGGTGCATCGAAGACGTCGTCCCCGGAGGGCGACGAGGCGTGACAGCAGGTGCGGGTGACGGCGAGCCACATCGTGTCTGTCCGCGGCTGCACCAGAGGAGCCCGGCACGTGAGGATCGGTCCGTGCGACTCGATCTGGACGCCCAGCGCGTCGATGGCTGGTGACTGGCTAGCCTGACCCGGTGACGAGCGCCGCCGACAGGGTCCCCCCGCCCGTCCTCGTGCTCTCGGGGATCGTCTCCGTCCAGTTCGGTGGCGCACTCGCCCAGACGCTGATCCCCGCCCTCGGTGCCGGAGGGTCCGTCGTCATGAGGCTGCTCTTCGCCACTGGCATGCTCCTGGTGATCGTCCGACCGCGGTGGCGGGGGCACTCGCGCCGTGCCTGGCTCACGGTGATCGCCTTCGGCATGGCGTTGGGCCTGATGAACTACGCCTTCTACGGCTCCCTCGTCCACCTGCCCATCGGGGTCGCGGTGACCATCGAGTTCATCGGACCCCTGGCCCTGGCTGCCGCGTTGTCCAGGCGGCTCCTCGACGGGGCCGCTGTGCTCGCCGCTGGGGTCGGTGTCGTCCTGATCTCGGAGGCGATCGGCGCACCGCTCGCCCAGTTGGAGTGGACCGGCATCGGACTGGCCCTGGCAGCTGGCGGCTTCTGGGCGGCATACATCGTGCTGTCCGGGCGGACCGGATCGGAGTTCCCGCGGCTCGAGGGCTTGGCCTTGGCGATGGTCGTGGCGACCGTGGTGACCCTCCCCTTCGGGATCACCAGCGTGCCCGACTGGAGCGGCCCGACCATCGCCAAGGGTCTGGGCATCGCCGTGCTGTCCTCGGTGCTTCCCTACTCCTTGGAGCTGCTCGCCCTGCGCCGCCTCTCGGCCCAGGTCTTCGGCATCCTGCTGAGCCTGGAGCCGGCCTGCGCCGCGCTCGCCGGTCTCATCGTGCTCGGCCAGCGGCTGGCTCCGATGCAGCTGTTGGGCATGGCTCTCGTGGTCGGCGCGTCGGCGATGGTGCTGGGCCTCGGGGCCCGCAGCAAGGACCCCGCCCAGGCGGCGGCGACCTGAGGCTGGCTCACCCTCCCGCGTGCGCGTCCCGCCGCGTCTTCCAGAGGCTCGCGACGGTCGTGACACCGAGGATGACCACGATCGCGGTCAGTGACAGCCAGATCGGGATCTCAGGGACGGGGACGTTGTCCCCGCCGTTGACGAACGGGAGCTCATTCTCGTGCAGTGCGTGGAGCAGGAGTTTCACCCCGATGAATGCCAGCAGCACGGCCAGGCCGACGCTGAGGTAGACGAGCTGCTTCAGGAGGCCGCCGAGGAGGAAGTACAGCTGGCGCAGGCCCATCAGCGCGAAGAGGTTGGCAACCAGCACGATGTAGGGCTCACGGGTGAGCCCGTAGATGGCCGGGATCGAGTCCAGAGCGAAGAGAAGGTCGGTGGTGCCGAGCGCGAGGATGACGAAGAAGAGCGGCGTCGCGAGCCGCTTGCCGTTCTGCCGGGTGAAGAGCGTGGTGCCGTCGTAGTCCTGGGTGGCGGGGAACCGCCGCTCCACCATCACCATGAGGCGGTTCTCCTCGTATTCGTCGTCGTCGCTCTCCCCCCCACGTGCCAGCTTGACCGCGGTATAGATGAGGAAGGCACCGAAGATGTAGAAGACCCAGCTGACGTTGTTGATCGCGGCCGCACCCACGGCGATGAAGATGCCGCGTAGGACGATGGCGATGATGATCCCGACCATCAACGCGAACTGCTGGAGCTTCTCGGGCACCGCGAACCGCGCCATGATGAGGATGAAGATGAAGAGGTTGTCGACGGAGAGGGAGTACTCCGTGAGCCAGCCGGCGTAGAACTCTCCTGCCAGTTGTCCGCCCGCGAACCACCACATGCCGAGCCCGAAGACGACTGCGGCGCCGACGTAGACCGCCAGCGCCACCCAGAGTTCCCTGGTCGACGGGCGATGGGGGCGCCGGCCGATGGCGAACACATCGAACGTGAGGACCGCCGCCGCAATCCCGATGGTGAGCCACCAGACCCACGGGTGCAGGTCAAGGATGGGCGCCGCCGCGGGCAGGAGCGAATGCATCACCGGTGGAGTCTAACGAGAGAGCGCGGACCCGCCCGTCGAGACGATGGCCGAGCCACCTGGCGTCGGCGTGTCACCGACGGCCGGATGGCGGGGGGCTTCCCGCGCACGCTCAGCGGGTGGCCTCGCTCATCTGGCGCAACTCCTTCTTCAGGTCACCGATCTCGTCGCGCAGCCTGGCGGCCAGCTCGAAGTGGAGGTCCCCCGCAGCCTGGTGCATCTGCGTGGAGAGCTCCTGGATCAGGCCCGCGAGATCGCTGGCCGCCACCGTGCCCGGACGGTGTCCCGACATCGCTGCATCTGCGGCGGCCGCGCCGCGACCGCCCCGCCCACCGTCGCTCTTGCCTCGTGAGCGCGCTCGACCCGACCCGAGCAGCTGCTCGGTGTCGGCGTCCTCACGCTGGAGCATGTCGGTGATGTCGGCGATCTTCTTGCGCAGGGGTTGCGGGTCGATGCCGCGCTCGAGGTTGTAGGCGACCTGCTTCTCGCGCCGTCGCGCCGTCTCGTCCACGGCCTGCGCCATCGACGCCGTGACCTTGTCCGCATACATGTGCACCTGGCCGGAGACGTTGCGGGCCGCTCGCCCGACGGTCTGGATCAGGCTCCGGCTGGAGCGCAGGAACCCTTCCTTGTCGGCATCGAGGATGGAGACGAGCGAGACCTCGGGCAGGTCGAGCCCCTCGCGCAGGAGGTTGATGCCGACCAGCACGTCGTACTCGCCCAGGCGCAGCTCGCGCAGCAGCTCGACCCGGCGCAGCGTGTCGATGTCGGAGTGCAGGTAACGGACCCGCACGCCCTTGTCGAGGAGGTAGTCGGTGAGGTCCTCGGACATCTTCTTCGTCAAGGTGGTCACCAGGACCCGCTCGTTCTTCTCGGCCCTGATGCGGATCTCGTGCAGCAGGTCGTCGATCTGGCCCTTGGTTGGCTTGAGGATGATCTCGGGGTCGATCAGGCCGGTCGGGCGGATGATCTGCTCCACCACTCCGTCGCCCTTCGCGAGCTCGTAGGGGCCTGGGGTCGCCGAGAGGTAGACGGTCTGGCCGACCCGGTCGAGGAACTCCTCCCACTTCAGCGGGCGGTTGTCCATCGCCGAGGGCAGCCGGAAGCCGTGGTCGACGAGGGTGCGCTTGCGGCTCATGTCGCCCTCATACATCGCGCCGATCTGCGGCACGGTGACGTGGGACTCGTCGATGACGAGGAGGAAGTCCTCCGGGAAGTAGT
>JBDSVV010000161.1:0-9880 GCA_039927035.1 Ornithinibacter sp.
CTGGACAGGCCCCGTCGCTGCCCCCCAGTGACGCCCGGGAGCGCCCGCCGGTGGCCGCCACGGCTGCCGGCGGGCGTGGTGGCCACCCTCTTCGGCACCTCAGTTCCCCGAGGATCACGATGAGCACCAACCACGAATCGAGCATTCCCGACCGCGACTGTCGCGGTGACCGACCAGGCCAGCGCTGACCCCCCAGACCGTCGGGCTCGTCGGTGGTGTCGCGTTGCTGGTGATCCTGTTCATCGCCTCCTCCTGCAGTGGCTCCGTCGCCGGGCGGAGGGCCCGCTCCAACGGCGCCAAGCAGGGTCTCGCGGTGTGGCTGTGGGCCCTGCTCATCGCCCTGGCGATCGCCGGTGTGGGTGCGTTGCCTGCAGCGGGTACGACATCTTGGCGAACCTCGACAGCTTTCCCAGGATTGCTGTCGGCGAGGGTGACCTCAGTTCGGCGGGCATCATCGCTGCAGTGGCCGTGGTCAGTCCGCTTCTCGCGCGACACCCTGCCGACACGTGCTTCTGCGATGACGTGCTCCTCCGATGGGGTGTCAGGGCACGCTTTCCTCAGCTACGGAGCGTGCGGCGGTCACTCACGCGGATCCAGGTGCTCGCCCGGCACGAGCAGTCGCGCGAGGGCACCGGCGATGAGACCGATGACGATGGCGGCGATGATGGTGCCCGACATCGGTGAGTCCTTCGATCGGTGACCGGTGAAGGGCGCAACCGTCACACCCCACGGTGCTGGTGGCACACCCCTGAGGAGGTTTATCGTGGCGGATGACCACGACACTGCGCGGTGCGCGGATCAGGCGAGCCGTGCTTAGCCGCACGTCCTGGAACGAAGGAGCTACCCACTGAGTCAGCCGATCACCGTCGCGCTGGTCGACGACTACGACGTGGTCCTCCTTGGGGTCGCGAACATCCTCGACCGGTACCGCGACCGCGTCTCCATCGCCGAGATCGATGCGAACATGCCCGTCCAGCAGACGGTTGACATCGTCCTCTACGACTCCTTCGCGCAACCGGAGTCCGACCACGACGAGATCGCGGTGCTGGTGCAGAATCCGCACGCCCGCACGGTGGTCGTCTACACGTGGACCTTCCATCCGGAACTCATCGACAACGCCAGGAGGCTCGGGGTGCGCGGATACCTCTCGAAGGCACTCCCAGCCCGCGACCTCGTGGCCGCCCTCGAGCAGGTGCACGCCGGTGAGGTGGTCGTGAGTGACCCGCCGAAACGGGCCCGCCCCAACCCGGGGCTCGGCTGGCCAGGGCGGGAGGAGGGCCTGACCGACCGTGAGTCCGAGATCTTGGCGCTCATCACCCAGGGCCTGGACAATGCCGAGGTCGCAGCGCGCACCTACCTCTCCCCGAACACGGTGAAGTCCTACATCCGCTCCGTCTACCGCAAGATCGGTGTCGCCAGCCGTACCCAGGCCGTGCTGTGGGGAGTCGACCACGGGTTCTCCCCCGACCATCGCCGCATCGACCACTGGCGTGGGGGCCCCTGAGGCCCAGCACCAGGTGAAAGGGGCGCGACATCCTGGGCGCGCCCCTTCACGGGTGCGACGTCGTTGTTCCACATGGAAGGGCAGTGGGGGTCAGCCGCCCCGACGACGAGCGTGGTGAGGATGCCGGTGCCATGCCTGCGGACGGGCCGATGGGGCTCATGTGTGCTCCGGGAACGGTGACGGTGCCGATCTCGCGCACGTCCTCAGGGTCGAAGGATCCCGCTGCCGCGGCACGGCTCGGCGTGCGGGAGGAGTCGGTTGTGGTGTCGTCAGCGCGAGTCCCCAGCGGTGGGGGCAGCCGGCCCCTGACGGCGTCCTTGGCCTTGGCCGTGCTCGGCCATGGGGTCCTCACCGGTCGACTGTCACCGCCGGGCGCCACATCGCCGTGCCGCCCCTCCTCACTCTGCCACCGCCCCGTCGGTGCGGCCCATGAGCGTGGGCCAGCGCTCGGAGGTGATCACCAAGGATGCGTGAGTCGCCCTCCCTAGGGGTGTGGTGGCCGCGCCGCGTGCCAGCGACGATCGAGAAACCCCGGAGGCACCTCAGGGGGACCGACAACCCTGCCCCACCCGGCAGCACCCGAAGCGGGAGATGACGTGACGGCAGCACATCCTGATCTGGTCGAGAGGCCGGCCCAGTCCCACGAGCTGACAGTGCGCGAGGTCGGTGGGCGAGGGACCGCCAGCACGGTCTGCAGCGTTCGGGTGCCCCGGTGCTCGAGCATGGTCTACGAAACTCGTCGCGCGATCGTGGAGGACCTACAGGCTCGGGCCCTGCCTGAGCAGTGGGTCCGAGACGCCGAGATCGTGGTGTCCGAGCTGCTGACGAACGCCTTCCGCCACGCGCGCATGCTCCCCGACGGCACGATCCGGGTGCGGTGGAAGGTCTCCGAGGAGTCCGTCGAAGTCGAGGTCACCGACGGCGGCAGCGAAACCGTGCCCGCGCCCTCATCACACGGAGCGTGGCGCACCTCCGGCCGCGGTCTGCGGGTGGTTCGCACGGTGGCGCACGAGTGGGGAGCCACCCAGGACCGCACGGGACACGTGGTGTGGGCGACGCTCGGAGGCCCCAGCCGCAGACGGGTGGGCTGACCTCCCCGATGCCCGCAGGCCACCCCTTCGGGACGGTGGCCGCAGGGCACGCGGTACAGCCGCTCGGGGCTCGCTGACGTCGAGGTTCACTCGATGGGGTGAAGGACCGCCAACTGGCATACGGTGCAGGCGTGACCGAAGCGCAACGCACCACGACCGTTGCGGTGATCAATGACTACGAGGTGGTCGTTCGTGGCGTGCTGGGCCTGTTGGAACCCTTCGTCGATCGCATCTCGGTGCTGGAGCTGGATGTTGACCTCCCCGTCTCGGTCGAGGTGGACGTGGCGCTCTACGACGCCTTTTCGATGACGGGCATTCAGACCCACGACCTCGATGACATCGTCGCCAACCCGCGCATCGGGGCCCTGGTCCTCTACACGTGGAACCTGCACGACGCTCTCGTGGAGGAGGCCCTCTCGAGGGGGGTGCGCGGAGTGCTGTCCAAGAGCCTGTCGGCTGGCGACCTGGTGTCCTGTGTCGAGCGAGTGCACCACGGCGAGGTCGTCGTGCACCCTGAACCCACCAATGACGCGAGGGTAGTGCCGGGGGACTGGCCTGGTAGGCGCGATGGGCTCACCCCTCGCGAGGCAGAGGTGGTAGCGCTGATCACCCGAGGCCTCTCCAACAACGAGATTGCCACCCGGTCATACCTGAGCATCAACTCGGTCAAGTCCTACATCAGGTCGGCTTATCGCACGATGGGAGTCACGAGTCGCAGCCAGGCGGTGCGGTGGGGAATGGAGCACGGCGTCGACAGCACCCCGAGGCGGATCCCGGTCCAGCCCGCTGGCCCCGTGACAGGAACCAGCATCCCGGAAGAATGAGCAGCTGGCCCTCAACCAGCAAAGGCGTCAGGGCGAAGCGCCGCGTGTCCGCGCGTGAGAGCGCCCTCATCCAGGCCTCCTGCTGATCTGACGTCAGCGGCCGGGCCAACCCGACGCGCGCCGCCCCACTCTTCCTGAGTCCGGCTGGGCCCTGGGCGCCCGTCAGAGGGTCTCGATCACAGGTGTCAGGTCACCATGGGAGACGACGTCAGCGGCGATGTCGGCCAGCGTGCGGTTGGCGTTCTGGCTCACCACCGACAAGAGGTCGAAGGCCTGCTGTCGGGAAAGAAGGTGTGTGGACATCAGGATGCCGACCGCCGTTCCGTTGAGCCGGTTCGACTCCACCGCGCGACTGAGGTTGTCAACCTCGACCCGATCCTTGCTGGCCATCACGGCCACGGCGCCATGGGTGGCGAGCAACACACCGATCGCCGGGCCGTCGTCGTCGGAGGCATCCTGCTCCCTCGAGAAGATGTTCAGGGCGGCGATGGTGTCGTCGTCGCCGAGATTGAGCCGGTAGGACAACATGCTCTCGACACCGAGCTGCGCGGCAGGCCTCCCGAACTCTTGCCACCTCGCGTCCTGCCCGATGTCCCTCGTGCAGTAGACGGTCGCATCGAGCGCCGCGTCGATGCACGGCCCAGAGCCCACGGCCATACTGCGCGGCGTCCGCCTCACGTGCGAAGTCGTCCGTGGCGGCCGTCATGACGAACTGTCCGCGGCGCAGGCTGGTGACACTGACCTGAGCCCCGCGGACCCGGTCACGAATCACGGTGACGGGTGACTCCAGAGCCTTGCTCGGGTGATTCCGACCTGCTCCCCGAGATCGGCGAAGGCAGCCGCGAGCGCACGCAGGTCTCGGTGTCGAGGCACGGGCATCGCTGAGGTGCTGGAGAGGCGGTTCACACCGCGAGACCACGCCCTGCGTCGTCGTGGACCTTTCGCGCAGCTTTTGGACGGCACGCCCGAACCGGGGCGCATAGTGGTCACTCGGGCCGGCTGGTTGGGGTTGTCGAAGGAGCTCTACCTGTGCACGCGGGTTGGGTGCTAGCCTCTCGGTTGTTCTGTTCACCGGGGGACGGAGCGCGAGGTCCGACAGCGCGGCCTGCCCTGACAGGAAGGACATGCCGTGAGCACTCACATCGCGTCGCCACTGTCGGATGCTGCACAGGTGGTCACCGAATCTCCCCGACATCTGCGCATCCAAGAGCGATCGGGTCCTGGCGCGGGCGGCGCGGTCATCACCGTGCGCACCCCGGTCGACACCGAGGCCGTGGGCATCGTCAGGGATCGGATGGCCCTCGACCTCCTTCGTCGGGGGCTCTCGGACGCACTCGTGGAAGACGCGCAGATCGTTGTGACCGAATTGCTCACCAATGCCTTTCGCCACGCGCGCTCGCTCCCGGACGGCACCGTGAGGGTTCGGTGGAAAGTGCGACCGGAATCTCTTGAGGTCGAGGTGACCGATGGCGGCGGGGCCACGACCCCCATGCCTTCGCCTCTCGGTGTATGGCGCGACAGCGGCCGCGGACTTCGCGTCGTTCGTGCTCTGTCCCACGAATGGGGCTCTGGCGAGGACCGCACCGGTCACGTGGTCTGGGCGTGCCTGGGCGGTCCGTCCAGGCGTCGGGTGGGGTGAACCCGGCGGCAGTCGCGCAGGCTCGCCGGTGGACCATGGGATCCACCCTCAGGACGGAGGCGGCCGGAGGGTTTCTTCTCTCAGTCCTGCGTCGTGAATCTTCCGTGGGGTCGGGAAGTGTCAGGCTGCTATCGAGGGGTCGAGATGAACCCTGAGTCGCCGGGTGATCGAGGCGAGAATCCGTGACACCTGCATCTGACTCACGCCGATGCGAGCACCGATGTCAGCCTGCGACAGTTCTTCGCCGAACCGGAGACGCACCACGAGCCGCTCCCTGTCGGTGAGAAGCCGCATGCCTTCGCGCAACATGGCGCGCTCCTCGATGGAGGCGTAGGGGTCGTCAGGCTCCACCATGTTGTCGCCGAGGCAGGTACCGCTCGGCGTGAGCGGCGCATCCAGGGACGCCGGGCGGAAACCGGACCCGCAGAGCTGGGTCTCGCGGACGATGGACTCGTCGATGCCGAGCACCTCTGCCAGCTCCTCAATCGTCGCATCGCGGCCCAGGAGGTGCCTGAGCGACTCCTGGGCGGACGTCACCGCCATCCGTCCCTCCTGGAGGGATCGAGGTGGCCTCACCACCCAGCCGTGGTCCCGGAAATGACGCTTCACCTCACCCATGATCGTCGGAACCGCGAATGACGTGAACGTTCCCGCAGCGGGACGGTAGCGCGCAGCCGCCTTCACCAGCGCGAGCCTCGCAACCTGACGCAGGTCTTCCAGGTCGACACCCCGGCCCCGGTATCTCAGGGCAACGGAGTCGGCGAGCTCCAGGGCGGCTAGCACGATCTGTTCGCGCAGCTCCGCAGTGACTTCCCTGTCGTCAGGACATGACTGGACGATGAGCGAGACTGCGTCGTCGATGCCGTGGGAGATCGGGTGGGACCGAGAACTTGAGCGCACGTGACCGTCCTGACCGTGAAGGTGGTAGGCCGCCCTGCTGGACCTGCGCCAGGGACTTCGACCCTGGGCACCACCTGACCGTAATCCGGGTGAGGCGGCAGGGGGACTTTCGGGGCGAACCTTTCGGATGACTCCCAGGCCTGTCGAACCACCTCCTGGCTGACGAACCACGCCCGCGCCACGACAGCCACACACCACGCATGACGTGCACCGACACAATGGAGTGGAAAGATCCCGGGTCAGCGCAGACCGCCTCGCCGAGCCAGGTCGAGGACGTCGCGACCGGCTTCCCCCAAGGGCTTGCCGGAGGCGGACGCGGCCGCCCTCGGAGCATCAAATGCAGCGCCCATGTCGAGCCCTCGTACCTGCGCCAGCGCGCCCTTCGTCTGCTCCACCACCGCCCGGCCCTCGAGGGCCAGCTCGAGCGTCTCGGCCAACGTGTCCTGGCCGAAGGTTCCCGATGTGACGATGAGCAGGGTCGCGGCATCGCCGAGAGCCCAGACGGCCCCTCCACGTTGGGTCCGAGGGAGCGGCCGTCCTCGTAGAACACGTCAGCGCACCAAACGGCTGGCCCAGCCACTGAAGTGGCGACGCGTGGACGCCGGTGAAACCGGTGGCGACGATCTGCGGGCCGGTTGATGCCCACCGGTCCCCCATCTCCTCCGCCGGGGGGACGGTGACGCGAGAGCCCGTGCGTAGCGCCTCGACGCACGGACCCTCGTCGCGCTGGCACTGGTAGACCTCCAGCTCCGCCACGGCGGGCGATGTGGCGGCGAGCAGTTCGAGGTGCGAGGTGGTGTCCAGGACGAGGATCCCTGCGGCGTGGGCGCCCAACGCAGCGATGCCATCCGCGAGCAGCCGGTCGACGGCATCCACGGCGTCGTGCTGCACCACGCTGCTGGCGGATGCTCCTGCAACGACGCTCAGGATGCTGGGGGCGGTCATGTCGTCTCGATCTCCTGGTCAGGTGATGCGCTGAACACCAGCCGACGGTCGACGACGTCGGTCGACACGGCGACGAGCGACCCGTATCGCGCGATGGCGTGCGCACGCAGCAGAGCGGTGGCGTCCTCGGCGCCGATCCCGAGCTGCGCGACCACCATTCCGGTGGCTTGGTGCACCTCGGCCCGCTCGCCCCACTCACCCTTGCCGGCATCGGACTTCGTGGGCGGATCGGCGAGCAGGGCGGCTCCCACGGCCAGGCCGAGCACGGTCGCAGACTCCACGTCGATGTCGCGACTGGGTCCGAGCTGGTAGACGCTGAGGACTCCTCCGCTCTCCCGTCGGCACGGAGGCGGACACGGCGGAGCGGCACAAGCGCATCGCCGACGGCACGCCGTCCCCCACTCCGTCCACCACTCCCCGCACGAGCCCACCCAAGAGGTCATCGACATCCGCCATGTCGTTCCTCGTTCCGGTTCGGGTCCTGTGGCCCCACCACCCCTCCCCCCCGCGCCGAGAACCTTACGCATGGAGGCCACCGTTTACGCGGGTGTGGAGGGGGTACACATCCCGTGTCGTGCCGTCCCCCGAGGGACGCGAGGGACAGGTGATCCACACCGGAACCCCCGTGCCCACACGGTGCGCAGCTGTCCGGTGGAGCGGACTGGGGTCGAGGATCTGAAGGTCTACACGACGAAGGCGAAACGGATGGTCGGCGCGTGATCGGGTGGTATGTCCATCATCAGGGGGTGGGACACCTCACCAGGGCCCGTGCCGTTGCGCACCGGATGACGACTCCGGTGACAGGACTCAGTTGCCTACCCAAGCCCACGGACTGGTCGGGGGCTTGGGAGCAGTTGCCGCGCGACGACGGCCTCGGTCCGGGTGAGTGCTTCCGCGGAGTCGATGCGGGTGGTGTGCTGCACTGGGCTCCACTGCGACACAGGGGACTCGCATCCCGCACGGCGGCTATCGCCGATTGGGTGGATCGGGTCCGGCCGAGCCTCGTCGTGGTCGACGTCTCGGTCGAGGTGTCGCTGCTCGTGCGGCTCGCCGGGTCCCCCCTGGTCGTCGTGGCCCTTCCCGGACGGCGGCAGGACAGGGCTCACCGCACGGCATACGACGCGGCCGAGACGTTGCTGGCCCCCTGGCCGGAGCAGACACACGCAACGGACTGGCCGGTGGAGTGGAGGAAGAAGGTGCGCTGCGTGGGAGGGATCTCGCAGTTCGACGGACGCGCGGCGCCAGACGTGCGTCGCAGGCCCGGCCAGGTGCTGTTGCTCTGGGGCGGCGGCGGACATGGGACCACCCGTGGCGAGATCGAGGCCGCGCAGCGCGCCACCCGGGGGTGGACGTGGCTGGAGCGCAGCCCTGATCGCCCTTCGGCCGATCTGTGGCGAGAGCTCCACGAGTCGGATGTCGTGGTGACCCACGGCGGGCAGAATGCCGTGGCCGACGTCGCTGCATCTCGCACGCCGGCCGTCGTCGTTGCCCAAGACCGACCCTTCGACGAGCAAGGAGCAACTGCGCGAGCCGTGGACCGCCTCGGAGCCGCGGTGGGCGTCGAACGCTGGCCCTCGTCCGGAGAGTGGCCGGATCTGCTCGAGCGCGCCCGGGCACAGGGGGGGTCGGGGTGGAGCCGCTGGAGCACTGGGCATGGTGCGGATGCTGCTGCTCGCGTGCTGGACACCATGGCAGCTGAGCCCTGGCGTGCCCAGGACATCGAATGAGGCCGAAAGTAGCGGTGGTGACCATCGTGCACGCTCGTCACGAACACCTCGTCGGACAGCTGCGTGGGCTGGCATCCGGGACTGGACAGCCCGATCTCCACGTGGTTGTCGCCATGGATGACAGGGGGGTCGAAGGGGTTGTGCAGGTGGCCCCCACGCCTCCATGGCCGCTCCGAGTGGTGCACGTCCCTCGCCAGGACAGCCACCTCCCTCTGGCGCGTGCGCGCAACGTCGGAGTGTCAGAGGCGGTGGCGGCCGGCTGCGAGCGGCTGGTGCTGCTCGACGTCGACTGCATCCCCTCGGCTGGCCTGGTGGACCGCTACTGCGAGGTGCTGGGGTCGGTCTCGACCCAGGATGACGGTGCCCCGAGGGTGCTGTGCGGCGAGGTCGCGTACCTGCCTCTGCTCCCCGAGGGGATGAAACCGTCCGACCCCGACCGCCTTGGTACCGCCCGACCCCACCCCGCGCGACCGGTCCTGGCGACGGATGCCATCCAGGTCGAGCAGGATGTCACCCGCTTCTGGTCGCTGTCCTTCGCCATGACCGTGCCGGACTGGTGCACGGTGGGTGGCTTCGACGAGGCGTACGTGGGCTATGGCGGCGAGGACACCGACTACGGGCAGCGACTGCGCAGCGCAGGTGGACAGATGCTGTGGGTCGGGGGCGCAGGGGCGTTCCACCAGTACCATCCGGTGCGGTTCCCGCCGGTGCAACACCTCGAGGACATCGTGCGCAACGCCAACCTCTTCGCGCAAAGGTGGGGCTGGTGGCCCATGGAGGGCTGGCTGGCGGAGTTCGCGGGGGCCGGCCTCGCGGTGCGGTCGAGCGACGGACGGTGGCACGCCGTGCCCACGTAGGCACGCCGGCCCGCACTGTGCGTGCCTCCCGGCGCGCGGAAGGTCGCAGCGGGGCACCTGTCGGCCGTCCGCGTGGTGGAGAAGGTGCCAGATGCCCGGAGACCATCGGGGGGCGTTCTGCCTGTTTGCCATGACTCATCGGGGGGTATGACGTCGCGACGACGGTTGCGTGCCGCGCGACCCATCCCCAGTTCAGGAGAGTCATGTCCCAGGACGCCATCGTCATGCTGCGCGAGGACCACAAGGAGATCCGGGCGTTGTTCCGGGAGTTCCAGAAGTCCATGACCACATCAGCTCGCAAGGGAAAGATCGTCGATGAGGTGATCAAGCTGCTCACGGTGCACACCTACATCGAGAATGAGGTGATGTATCCCCGGGTACGGACGCTGCTTC
>JBDSVV010000162.1:0-3021 GCA_039927035.1 Ornithinibacter sp.
GCGAGTCCTGGGTCGGCGGCACGAGCGGCTGGACGATGTAGACGTCGCGCTGGCGGCAGTTCGCGAGGAGCTGCGCCTGGAGGCAGTCGTTGCTGAACCGGCTGATCACCGCCTCGGACAGCGGCACCCCCAACCGGTCGCAGATCCGGTGAGCCAGACCGAGATGGGCCGATCCCGAGAACACGACGATGTCCCGCATGTGAGCAGCCTATCCGCGGGTCACTCAGGCCAACGCAGCCGACAGCTCGTGGACCAGTTCCCACCGCTGCTGCCGGCCGGCTCGGTTCACCCCGGGGAAGGACGCGAACCCGTGCGGCACGCCGAGGTAGTTGGTCAGTCGGGCCGGGACCCCGGCCTCGCGCAGCGCCTTGGCATACCGGATGCCGTCGTCGCGGATCGGGTCCAGGTCAGCGGTCTGGACCAGCGCGGGCGGCAGGCCCTCGAGCTGGCCGAACAGCGGAGAGAGCGGCGGATCGCGCACGTCGGTGCCCGGGGCGACGTAGTGGTCGAGAAAGGCATCCATCGAGCGGCGCGTGAGGATGCCGCCCTTGGCGTGCTCGGCGATCGACGGGGAGGACATGGTGAGGTCCGTGGCCGGGTAGATCAGTGCCTGGTGCCTCAGCGCGGTCATCCCGGCGTCGCGCATCACCTGCGCCACCACGGCCGCGAGGTTACCGCCGGCCGAGTCACCCGCGACGGCCATCCTGGAGGTGTCAGCGCGCAGGGTCTCCCCGGAGACCTGCACCCACGTCGTCGCATCCACGCAGTCGTGCGCGGCGACCGGGCCTCGGTGCTCGGGAGCCATCCGGTAGTCCACTGACACCACCACGCACCCGACCGCTGCCGCGATGAGGGTGCAGATGGGGTCGTAGTTGACGACGTTGCCGAGAACCCAGCCCCCGCCGTGGAACCACATCACCACCGGAATGTCGTCACGGGAGTCCGGGAGCGCTCGTGGACGGTAGATGCGCAGGGGGATCTCGTGGTCATCGCGTGCAGGCGCCGTGCCGTAGGTGATCCCGACAGCACGATCGACCCGCCCGGTGAGCCGAGCGGTCACCAGGTTCACCGGGATCACCCGCGCACGCGCCTTGTTGATGTCGTCGATGTCCATCTCCTCGATGGGCGTGCGGGTCCGGTCGATTGCAGCGACGATCAGGGCGGTGGCAGGGGACATCCCGCGGTAGGAGCGCATCCGGTCAGTATTGTCGACCCATGACCGTGCGACGCGTGATGGGGATCGAGACCGAGTACGGCATCGTCGTCCCGGGCGACCCCACGGCCAACCCGATGGTTGCCTCGGGTGACGTCGTCACGGCATACGCGGCCTCTCGCGGGATCCGCCCGGCTCGGGCCAGCTGGGACTACTCGGACGAGGCGCCCCTTCGTGATGCGCGTGGGTTCGACATGGGTCGGGGCGCGGCACACCCCAGCCAGCTGACCGACGTGCAGGACCCCACCCTCGCGAACGTCGTGCTCACCAACGGGGCCCGGCTCTACGTCGACCACGCCCATCCGGAATACAGCTCGCCCGAGGTCACCACCCCGCGTGCCGCGGTCACCTGGGACCGCGCGGGGGAGCTCGTCATGCGTGAGGCGGTGGCGCGGCTGGGCACGGTGCCGCCGGGCGTCAACCTCTACAAGAACAACACCGACGGCAAGGGCGCCTCCTACGGCACCCACGAGAACTACCTCATGGCCCGGTCCACTCCCTTCGCCGACATCGTCCGTCACCTCACGCCGTTCTTCGTGGTGCGGCAGGTGATGTGTGGGTCGGGTCGGGTCGGCATCGGGGTCGACTCGCGCACGGCGGGCTACCAGCTGGCGCAGCGCAGCGACTTCTTCGAGGTCGAGGTGGGCCTGGAGACGACCCTCAAACGCCCGATCATCAACACCCGCGACGAGCCGCACGCGATCGCCGACCGCTACCGACGGTTGCACGTCATCCTCGGTGACGCCAACCACTGCGACGTCGCCAACCTGCTCAAGATGGGCACGACCTCGCTCGTGCTGGCGATGATCGAGGACCGAGCCTTCCGGTACGACCTGACGGTGCGCCGGCCCGTGGCCACCTTGCACGAGGTCTCGCACGACCCGACACTCGGGGCAATGGTGGAGCTCGTCGACGGTCGCCGGCTGAGCGGCCTCGAACTGTTGTGGGAGTACCACGACCTCGCTGCGGCCTACGTTCAGGAGCGGTATGCCGGGGAGCCCGACCCCGACACCGTGGAGGTCATGCACTGGTGGGGCACCGTCCTGGACCGCCTCGGCCGCGACCCGATGGAGGCGCGCCGGGAGGTCGACTGGGTCGCCAAGCTCGCGGTGCTGCAGGGCTACCGCGAAAGGGACTCCTTGGGCTGGGGGGACCCCCGACTCAGGGCCGTGGACCTCCAGTGGTCGGACGTGCGTGCGGATCGGGGTCTGGCGCACCGCCTGGTGGCCACCGGCCGGCTCGAGGTGCTCGTCGACGAGGCTGATGTGCGGGCCGCGGTCGACTCACCGCCGACGGATACGCGTGCCTGGTTCAGGGGGATGTGCCTGAGCCGGTTTCCCGATGACGTGGTCGCTGCCTCGTGGGACTCGGTCATCTTCGACGTGGCTGGACAACGCACCCTGCAGCGGGTGCCGATGCTCGACCCGCACAAGGGAACCGAGGCGGGGGTGGGGGACCTCGTTCGCGCCGCGCCAGACGCCAGCTCCCTGCTCGAGGCGCTGGCGGCCACCACCCACGACTGAAGGCCGGGGTTCCGTTCGTTCAGGGCCTGTCAGGGGCTCGTGCTAACGGCAAAAACGTTCTGCTGCAAGCGAACACGACGCGATAGACTCTTGTGTTCGTACAGGCGTGCGAGGAGAATTGGGTCATGTCCAGCACCGAGGTCGAGCCGCGCGAGGAGCACGCGCCGTGCGCTGACGTGTGTGTGTCGGACCCGCGGGTTGCGGGTTTGGCGCGTCGGTTGGCTGCGGTGCGGGCGGAGGTTGCCGCGATCGGTGCTGAGGTGAGCCAGGTGGGCCCGGAGCTGG
>JBDSVV010000163.1:0-3459 GCA_039927035.1 Ornithinibacter sp.
TCGTGCCAGAACTTCGACGTCACCAACGCGTGCCTCGGCTTCGTCAACGGCATCGAGATCGCCGCTGCGATGATCGACTCAGGAATGATCGACTACGCCTTGGTCGTCGACAGCGAGGACTCGACACCGGTGCAGGAGGCCACCATCGCCCGGCTCTCGGCGGAGAGCGATTCTTCGCGGGACGTGATCTCCGAGTTCGCCGCCCTCACCCTCGGATCCGGAGCGGCCGCGATGGTGCTGGGCCGCGCCGACCGGCACCCCGAGGGTCACCGGGTCATCGCCGCCGTGAGCCGCGCTGCCACCGAGCACCACCAGCTCTGCGTCGGGAGCAACGAGATGATGATCACCGACCTGAAGGGCCTGCTGGTCGCCGGGTTGGATCTGTCTGCAGCCCTGTGGGCCGACGCCGCGAAGGAGTTCGCCTGGGACGAGGGGATGCACCGCTACTTCGTCCACCAGATCTCCCAGGTGCACACCGAGGCGATCTGTGAGCGCCTCGACATCGACCCGGCCCGCGTGCCCCGCACCTTCCCGACATTCGGCAACATCGGGCCCTGCTCGGTGCCGTTCACGATGGCCGGGGGCAAGGACGACCTCGAGCCGGGTGACCGGGTGCTGCTCATGGGCATCGGGTCGGGCCTGAACGCATGCTGCCTCGAGATCAGCTGGTGAGCGGGGGCACCACGCACCACGCCAGCACCGCACCGGGCGATGGAACGCTGCCGCGCGACCTTCCCGGGCTCGATCCAGCGTGGTCGCGCACGGTGCGCACCGATGACCCGGACGGCATTCCCCGCACGTGGCACCTGCTTGACAACGGCGCCGAGCCGGTGCACGGCACGGTGCTCTGCGTGCACGGAAACCCCACCTGGTCCTACCTGTGGCGGGGCCTGCTGGCAGCGGCCCCACCCGGCTGGCGGGTGGTCGCACCGGACCACCTCGGCATGGGCTTCTCCGAGCGCACGGCAGAGTCGAGAACGCTCGAGCAGCGCGTCGCCGACCTCGCCTCCCTCACCGCGGCCCTGGGGATCGATGGCCCGGTCGTCACCGTCGGTCACGACTGGGGCGGCATCATCTCGTTGGGCTGGGCCCTCGCGCACCGCGACCAGTTGGTCGGCATCGTGCTTGGCAACACCGCGGTGGCCCAGCCCCCCGGCGACCACGGACCCCCGCTGATCCGCCTCGCCCACCTGCCCGGCCTGCGCCCGTTCGGCTGCGTCGCCACGCCCCTCTTCGTCCGCGGAGCCACCGCACTGTCGCGGCCAGCCCTGCCGCGCGAGGTGCGTGACGCGCTCGCGCTGCCCTACGCCACTGCGGATCGGCGAAAGGCCGTCGGTGACTTCGTCGCCGACATCCCGTTCTCACCGAGCCATCGCTCCCACGCCACTGTGTCCGAGCTGGCCGAGGGGGTGCGAGGGCTTGACGTTCCCGCCCTGATCTTCTGGGGCCCGCGCGACCCCGTCTTCGGTGAGCGCTACCTCGCCGACCTGCAGGACCGCCTGCCCCAGGCCCGCCTGCACCGCTTCGAGGGTGCCTCACACCTGGTCACCGAGGACGCCCCGCAGTATGCCGATGCCGTGGCCTCGTGGCTCGGCGACCTGGGCGCCGGCATACCGGACGCGACACCGACCCTTGCCTCCATACCCGGGCCCACTAGCTCCTCCGCCGCCGAAGGGGTGCCGCACGACACCCTGTGGTCCGCGCTCGAGCGCCGGTCCCGGGACCCGAGCCCCGTGATGTCCGTCGGCGGCTCCGTGGTGAGCTGGCAGTCGATGGCGGCGCGGGTCAGCGAGCTGGCCGCTGGGATGGCCGCGTCCGGCATCCGCCCGGGAGACCGGGTCGCTCTCCTGGTCGAGCCGTCGGCCGACCTGACCGCCGTGGTGTATGCCGCGTGGCGTGCCGGTGCCGTCGTGGTGGTCGCCGACAAGGGTCTCGGCTTCGCTGGCATGCGCCGCGCCCTGCGCGGTGCCTCGCTCGACCACGTCGTGGCGAGCCGGCCGGGCCTGGCTGCTGCACGAGCGATGGGCCTGCCCGGCTCCCTCATCGCGGTCCAGCCCCTGCGGGGGGCGGCCCGCCGAGCGCTGCGGGTCACCCACGACCTCGACACTCTCACGCAGCGCGGGCGGCAGGCGCCGCTCCCGCCGGAGCCGGGGCCGGACGCGGACTGCGCCGTGGTCTTCACCTCGGGCGCGACCGGACCGGCCAAGGGCGTCGTCTACCGCCACGCCCAGGTGCGCGCGCAGGTCGACCTGGTCAAGGCGACCTACGACCTGCAACCGGAAGACACCTTCGTCGCGGCCTTCGCCCCCTTCGCCATCCTCGGGCCGGCCCTGGGCCTCGGCTCGTCGGTGCCCGACATCGACGTCACGGCCCCGGACACCCTGACGGCACCGCTGTTGGCCGACGCGGTCGCAGCCGTCGACGCCCGCGTGGTCTTCGCCTCGCCGGCCGCGCTGCGGCGCGTCGTGGCCACCAGTGACCGCCTCGGTCCGGACCAGCGCGACACGCTCGCCCGGGTGCGCTTGCTCATGTCCGCCGGCGCGCCCGTGCCGGCTACCCTGCTGGCGACGCTCAGTGAGGTGCTGCCAGGGGCGAGCCTGCACACGCCGTACGGCATGACGGAGGTCCTCCCGGTGACCGACGTGTCCCTCGAGGAGATCCGCGCGGCCGGCCCGGGCGAGGGTGTGTGCGTCGGTCGCCCACTGCCGGGGGTCGACATCGCGCTCGCACCGTTGCCCGGCTCCGAGCGTGGTGACGAGCTCAGCGGGTCTCCCGAGGTGACGGGCGAGATCTGTGTGCGGGCCGCGCACGTGAAGGACCGCTACGACGCGCTCTGGTTGACCGAGAGGTCGGCCTCACGGCATCCGGGCTGGCACCGCACCGGTGACGTCGGGCACCTCGACGGTGAAGGTCGGCTCTGGGTCGAGGGCCGTCTCGCCCACGTGGTGCACACCGCCGACGGCGCGGTGACGCCCGTGGGGGTCGAGCAGCGCGTCGAGGCCGTCGATGGCGTGCGCGCTGCTGCGGTGGTCGGGGTCGGCCCGATCGGGGCGCAGGTGCTCGTCGTGGTGGCCGTGCCCGACTCGGCCGCTTCACGGCATCCGCGAGTGCCCGGCTCGCTCGGTCTCCGCCCGGCCGGCCACGACCTGGCGCAGGACGTCCGCCGCGCCGCGGGAGCGCCCGTCGCCGCCGTCCTCACCGCCGACCGGCTGCCCCTGGACATCCGCCACGCCTCCAAGGTGGACCGGCTCGAGGTCGCTCGTCAGGCCGCCCGGCTGCTGGCCGGACGCGGCGGGTCGTGAGGCACCCTCGTTGAGGGTCCTGGTGACCGGGGCCTCGGGGCTCCTGGGTCGCAGCACCGCCATGCTGCTCGCGGAGCGCGGTGACGAGGTCACCGTGCTGCAGCGTCGAGCATCCGGCCTGGGCTGTCGCGAGGTGTTGGGCGACGTGGCCGACCCG
>JBDSVV010000164.1:0-9261 GCA_039927035.1 Ornithinibacter sp.
ACGAGGGTGCGAGCCGAATCGCCCTCAGCCAGGCGTTCATCGGCACGTCCGACGTGTGGATCCTCGCTCCGTGGATGTTCCTCGGGGTGATGCTCGTCGCGCTGGTCACGAGCCTGATCACCTTGCGCCGCTACCTGAGGGTGTGACCCTCCGCGGGTCGCTCCACCCGCTTTTCCTGAGCCGCCGCTGAGCGAGACGGCGGAAGGAAATGTGCCCCGGAGGTTCCCTTCGCCATGTGGTTCGTGTTACCAATGGTGATCATGGGACGAAGCGAACGCGCACTTTTGCCTGCGCCCAGACGCGTCGTCGCGATCGGCGTGTCCTTGACGTGTGCGGTCGCGATGCTTGCGACGAGTGCTCAGGCGCTGCCGACGGGACGTGATCCGGGCACCGAGAAGCGCAAGGTCGACGCCCAGGTGGAGCAGCTCAAGGGCCAGCTCGAGGACACCAACGCGGACCTCTCGGCCGCCTACATCGCGCTGCGTGCGACCCAGGACAAGTTGCCGGCGGCCCGTGTCGTGCTGCAGAGCGCCCAGGCGGCCGCTGCGGCAGCCGACCAGGCCAACGCCGTCGCAGCCCAGGAGCTCGAGGTCGCCGTCGCCAACGAGAAGAAGGCCCAGGCCGAGCTCGGGCGGACGACGAAGGAGATCTCGTCGAGCCGCACCAAGGTCGCCCAGTTCGCCGCGCAGATCTATCAGGAGCAGGGCTTCGGCCAGCTCGACATGGCGCTCTCCAGCACCGACCCCCAACAGTTCGCCGATCGGATCGCCCTCGTCGACACCGTGATGGACGTGCAGGGCGAGACGATGGACCGCCTTGCCACGGAGCAGGCCAGCCTGACGGCCCTGGAGGACCAGCTCTCCGCCTTGCGCGCCGACTCTGCCGCGAAGAAGAGGAAGGCCGAGGACGCGCTCGCCCGCGCGACGTCGGCGCGCGGCGCTGCCGAGGCGGCCAAGGCCCAGCTGGACTCCCTCGCGAGCCAGCAGCAGCAACAGGCGCAGGAGGTCGAGGGCCAGCTCGCCAGCGACCAGGCGCGCCTGGTCACCGCCGAGACGGAGCAGTCGCGCCTCAAGGCGATCCTCGTGCAGCGAGCCCTGGAGGCCAAGCGCAAGGCTGAGGCGGCGCGCAAGGCTGCGGCCGCCCGCAAGGCAGAGGCGGCGCGCAAGGCGGCACAGGCGGCCCGCAAGGCGGAAGAGGCGGCGCGCAAGGCGGAAGAGGCCCGCACGGCGGAAGAGGCGGCCCGCAGGGCGTCAGCGAGCAAGCGGGCAGCGGCGCACAAGAAGGCCGAAGCGGCTCGCAGGGCTGCAGACGCCGCTGCCAAGGCGGCAGGAGAGGCCTCCTCGGCCTCCTCCGGCTCCTCGGCCTCCGCCGGCTCGTCCGGCTCCTCGGGCTCCTCGCAGAGCAGCGACAACGGCTACCTGAGCCGTCCGGTGCGCACGGGCTGGGTCAGCTCGGAGTACGGGATGCGCTTCCACCCGATCTACCAGGAGTGGAGGCTGCATTCCGGGCGTGACTACGCCGTCGCGTGCGGCACACCGGTGTATGCCGCTGCCGACGGCACGATCATCTCCGCCGGGTGGGGTGGCGGCTACGGCAACCGCATCGTCATCGACCACGGGCTCGTCCGCGGCGAGGGCCTGGCGAGCACCTACAACCACCTGTCGCGGATCGTGGACCACGGTGGCCAGGTCAGTCGTGGCGAGCTCATCGGCTACAGCGGCAACACCGGCACGTCCACCGGCTGCCACCTGCACTTCGAGACGCTCCTCAACGGCAACTTCGCCGACCCGCGAGGGTGGCTCTGAGCCACCGTCCGGACGGAACGCACCCCGGCCGGGGTCGCGACCGACCCCGATACCGGGTGGGGTGAGCGCGCCCGGGCGGGTACCCTCGGAGCCGTGCCCAAGGAGACCGGACGCAAAGTCGTCGCGAGCAACCGCAAGGCCCGCCACGACTACCTCATCGAGGACACGTACGAGGCGGGTCTGGTCCTGATGGGCACCGAGGTCAAGGCCCTGCGGATGGGGCGCGCCTCCCTCGTGGACGGCTGGGCGGGGTTCGACAACGACGACGACCTCTGGCTCGAGGGCGTTCACATCCCCGAGTACGTCAGCGGCACCTGGACCAACCACACGCCGCGTCGTCGCCGCAAGCTGCTGCTCCACCGCCGGGAGCTCGACAAGATCCTCCAGGCCACCCGCGAGACCGGGCACACCATCGTGCCCCTCGCGCTGTACTTCAAGGACGGTCGAGCCAAGGTCGAGATCGCTGTCGCCAAGGGCAAGAAGTCCTACGACAAGCGCTACGCACTGCGCGAGCAGCAGGACAAGCGGGAGGCGGAGCGGGCCATCGCCTCGCGCCGTCGCGGCGAGGGCTGAGTGAACGGGCCCGGGGGCACCCCACGCCGCTGGGGCGTGCTGTGGTGTGCCGTCATCGTGCTGCTGGTGCTCATGGCGCCGGTGGCCCTCGCGGCGCCGACTGCTCCGGCGTTCGCGGGTGCCGCAGCCCCGCTCGCGCCGGCGAACACCACCGGCTTCGTCGCCGTCGCAGCGAGTGAGCAGGCTGACCAGCTGCACACGGCATTCGACGTCCAGAGCGATGGGTCGGTCGTGGTGACCGAGACGATCCGGTGGCGCTTCCCCCAGGGGGAGCAGCGCCACGGCATCCTGCGCAACGTCCAGGTGCGGGCCGGGTACAAGGACAGCGAGGACGTCTACCGCTACTACGAGCTCAGCGGTGTCAGCGTCACCTCTCCGTCCGGGGCCCCCACCGACATCTCGATCTCGGACTTCGGCGCCTCCCGCCAGATTCGCATCGGCAGCCCGTCCCAGACGGTGAGTGGCACCGCGGACTACGTCGTGACCTACCGCCTGCAGCACGTCGTCAACGACATCGGCGACGGCACCGCGGAGTTCTACTACAACATGGTGGCGATCTCCAACGGCTTCCCCCAGCAGGACGTCGCGGCGACCGTCACCGGACCGGTCCCCTCCACCCGGGCCGCGTGCTTCTACGGCGAGTCCGCGTCGACGACCGAGTGCGCCGCGACGCCCGGTGCGACGGCGACCTTCCAGGTGCCCGACCTGGCGGCCTACGAGGGCGCCACCGTCCTCGCCTCATACCCCCGCGACGCCTTCGGTGACCTCACCCCCGACCTGCGAAAGGGCGACCCCAGCGGCACCGCGAGCAGCCCCGTCAGCGCCGGCATGTCCCGCGCTCTCGCCTGGCTCGCCACCGGCATCGGGGTGCTGCTGCCGATCCTGGCTGCGGGCTTGATGGGCCTGCTCGTCTGGCACCGCGGTCGTGACGAGCAGTACGCCGGGCTGACACCCGGGCTGACCCCCGGCCTGGGTGACGACGGGGCCGTGGTGACGGGTGGGCCGCGGGCCACCGTGGCCGTCCAGTTCACGCCTCCACCGGGTGTGCAGCCGGGCATGCTCGGGACGGTGCTGGACGAGGAGGCGAACGTGCTCGACGTCAGCGCCACCATCGTCGACCTCGCGGTCCGCGGCCACCTCACCGTGAGCCGTGAGGACAAGGGGATGTTCCGGGCGGATGACTGGCTGCTGACCCGCACCACGCCCCCGCCGGGTTCCATCGCGCTCGCCCCCTACGAGCAGACCCTCCTCGAGGCGCTCTTCGCCAAGGGGGGCGAGGTCCGGCTCTCGGCCCTGAAGAACACCTTCAAGCCGACCCTGGATGCCGTGCAGCGGATGATGTACGAGGAGGTCGTGCAACGGGGGTGGTTCCGCCGGAGCCCGCAGTCCCAGCGCTCGGGGTGGATGTCGTTCGGGCTCGTGCTGGCGGGGGCGTCGGTGCTGCTCGGGTTCTTCGCGGCAGGGCCGTCCTCGGTGCTCTTCGCCGACTCCGGATTCGCCGTCCCACCGGTCTTCGTGCTGGCTGGCGGTGGGGTCCTCGCTGGGCTCATCATCCGCTCGCTCGGCAAGCGGATGGCGGCCCGCACCGCGGCGGGTTCGGCCGTCCTGGCGCAGGCCAGGGGCTTCGAGCGCTACATCGCGACGGCCGAGGCAAACCAGATCCGCTGGGAGGAGGCGCAGGACGTCTTCAGCCGCTTCCTGCCCTACGCGATCGTCTTCGGTCTCGCCGATCGGTGGGCCGGTGTCTTCGAGGAGGTCGCGACGGCTGCCGCCGCCGCGGGGCACGTCGTGGGCGGCCCGATCTGGTACGCCGGTAGCTGGGGCTCCAGCGGCTTCGGTGACGTCGCCTCCAGCATGGACTCCTTCTCCACCGTCGCGGCGGGCACCTTCGTGTCGACGCCGGGCTCCTCCGGGTCCAGCGGGTTCTCCGGCGGCGGTGGCTTCTCCGGTGGCGGTGGAGGTGGCTCGTCAGGCGGCAGCTGGTGACACCCGCTCCAGAATGAAGAACACGCCGCCTGCGATTCCTCGCAGGCGGCGTGATCTCGTCTCTGAACCGGAGTGGGTCAGTTCTTGAAGGCGTCCTTGACGTTCTCGCCGGCCTTGTTCAGGTCGGCCTTGGACTGCTCCATCTTCCCCTGCGCCTCGCGGCCCTCGTCGCCGGTGGCCTTGCCCTCGGCCTCCTTCGCCTTGCCCGAGAGGTCGTCCTTCATGTTGTCCATCTTGTCGCCCAGTCCCATGGGATCTCCTTGTGTGGTGAATGCGAAGCACCCGAGCCTCGTCTTGACGGGGTGCGGTCAGCCCACCGTATGCCGGTGATGCTCGCTTCGGGGGTTTGCTGACCCCGTGGCTCCGTGGCTCGGCGGCTCCTCGGCGGCTCAGCCGCCATGGACGACGAGGACGAGGTCGCCACCCTCGACCTGCTGGTGGCCGGCGATGGCGAGACGCTCGACGGTGCCGGCGACCGGTGAGGTGATGTTGGCCTCCATCTTCATCGCCTCGATCGTCGCCACGACGGTGCCGACCTCGATCTGCGCCCCTTCCTCGACGGTGGGTGTGACCACCCCGGCGAACGGTGCGGCGATGTGGCCCGGTCGGCCCGGGTCGGCCTTCTCTGCGGCGAGGACGTCGGCCAAGACAGATCGATCGCGCACCTGCACCGGGCGGAACTGACCGTTGAGGGTGCACATGACGGTGCGCATGCCCTGGCGGTCGGCGTCGCCGACGGAGCTGATGCCGAGGATGAGTCGCTTGCCGGCCTCGATCTCCGCCTCGATCTCCACGCCTTGACCCAGACCGTGCAGGAACTCGGAGGTGCCGAGCACCGACAGGTCCCCGAAGCGTTCGCGGCTCTCCTTGAAGTCCTTGGTCGGGCCGGGGAAGAGCAACTCGTTGAGGGTGCGCTGAGGGTCGGTGACCAACGACTCCTCCTGTTCGGGGGTGAGCTCGGTCACCCGTGGTTTCGCGCTGCGGCCCTGCAGTGCCTTGGTGCGGAACGGCTCCGGCCAGCCACCGGGCGGGTCCCCGAGCTCCCCCTCGAGGAAGCCGATGACCGAGTCGGGGATGTCGTACCTCGTGGGGTTCTCCTCGAAGTCCGCAGGGTCTGCGCCGGCACCGACCAAGGCGAGTGCGAGGTCGCCGACGACCTTCGAGGAGGGGGTCACCTTGACGAGGTGTCCCAGGATGCGGTTCGCCGCGGCATACATGTCCTCGATGTCCTCGAAGCGGTCGCCGAGCCCAAGCGCGATCGCCTGCTGGCGCAGGTTGGAGAGCTGGCCGCCCGGGATCTCGTGGACGTAGACGCGCCCGGTGGGGGAGGGGAGCCCGGACTCGAACGGGCGGTAGACCTGGCGCACCGCCTCCCAGTAGGGCTCGAGCGAGAACACGTTGTCGATGTCGAGGCCGGTCGTCCGGTCGGTGCCGTCTGTGGCCGCGACGAGGGCCGACAGGCTGGGTTGGCTCGTGGTGCCCGCCATCGACGCGCAGGCGGCGTCCACGGCATCCACCCCGGCGTCGATGGCGGCCAGCAGGGTGCCGATCTGGCCGCCGGCGGTGTCGTGGGTGTGCAGGTGCACGGGGAGGTCGAAACGATCCCGGAGCGCGGTGACCAGCGTGCGCGCGGCGGGGGGACGCAACAGCCCGGCCATGTCCTTGATCGCGAGGACATGGGCACCCGTGGCCACGATCTTCTCGGCGACCCCGAGGTAGTAGTCCAGGGTGTAGAGCTCCTCGCGCGGGTCCGTGAGGTTGCCGGTGTAGCAGAGTGCCACCTCGGCGACCGCCGTGCCTGTCTCCAGCACGGCCTCCACGGCCGGTCGCATCTGCTCCACGTCGTTGAGCGAGTCGAAGATCCGGAAGATGTCCAGACCGGCACGTGCGGCTTCGCGCACGAAGGCGTCGGTCACCGCGGTGGGGTAGGGGGTGTAACCGACGGTGTTGCGTCCGCGGAGCAGCATCTGGAGCGGGATGTTGGGCATCGCCTCCCGCAGCAGCGTCAATCGCTCCCAGGGGTCCTCGGACAGGAAGCGCAGGGCGACGTCGTAGGTCGCGCCACCCCAGGCCTCCATCGACAGCAGCTCGGGTGTCAGCCGGGAGACGTGGCCGGCGACGTGGAGCAGGTCGCGGGTGCGCATCCTCGTCGCGAGCAGGCTCTGGTGCGCGTCGCGGAAGGTCGTGTCGGTCACGGGGACGTCCGTGCGGTCGCGGAGCTGCTGCGCGAATGCCGCGGGGCCGACGCGCAGCAGCAGGTCACGGCTCCCGGGGGGCAGCGGCGCGGTGGGGTCGATCAGGGGCAGCTTGGTGCGCGGCTTGATCGAGGTCGTCGCCGGGCCGTGCGGCTGGTTGACCGAGACGTCGGCGAGGTAGCTGAGCAACTTGGTGCCGCGGTCGGCGGGAAGCCGCGCGGTGAGCAGCTCGGGCCGCTGGTCGATGAAGCTCGTCGTCGCCTCGCCCCGCTGGAACACCGCGTCGGCGAGGACCCCCTCGAGGAAGGGGATGTTGGTCGACACACCTCGGATCCTGAACTCAGCCAATGCCCGTCGTGCGCGGCGCACCGCAGCCTCGAAGGTGCGGCCGCGACAGGTGAGCTTGACGAGCATCGAGTCGAAGTGCGGGCTGACCTGGGCACCGACGAAGACCGTGCCGCCGTCGAGCCGCACACCGCCGCCGCCGGCGGACCGGTAGACGGTGATCAGCCCGGCATCCGGGCGGAAGCCGTTCGCGGGGTCCTCGGTCGTGATCCGGCACTGGAGGGCAGCCCCACGCGTGTAGATGTCCTCCTGTCGCATGCCGAGGTCCTCGAAGGTCTCCCCGGCCGCGATGCGCATCTGCGCGATCACGAGGTCGACGTCGGTGACCTCCTCGGTGACGGTGTGCTCGACCTGGATACGCGGGTTCATCTCGATGAAGACATAGCGGCCGTCCTCACCGAGAAGGAACTCCACGGTGCCCGCGTTGACGTAGCCGATCGACTCGGCGAACCGCACGGCATCCGCGCACATCCGCTCTCGCAGGGCGGGGTCGAGGTTGGGCGCCGGCGCGATCTCGACGACCTTCTGGTGGCGGCGCTGCACCGAGCAGTCCCGCTCGAAGAGGTGCAGCACCGTGCCGGTGGAGTCGGCGAGCACCTGCACCTCGATGTGACGTGGGTTGACCACCGCCTGCTCGAGGTAAAGGGTCGGGTCACCGAACGCGGCATCCGACTCACGTTGCGCGGCCTCGAGGGACTCGCGCAGCGTCGAAGGGTCGTCGACCCGCCGCATGCCGCGCCCCCCGCCACCGCTCACGGCCTTGACGAACACCGGGTAGCCGATGCCCTCGGCGGCTGCCGCGAGCTCGTCGAGGTCGGTGGTCGCAGGGGCACTGTCGAGCGTGGGGAGACCGGCCTCGCGTGCGGCGGTGATGGCGCGCGCCTTGTTGCCCGCCAGGTGCAGCGCGGATGCCGGTGGGCCGATGAAGGTGATGCCGCTGTCCTCGCACGCCTCGGCGAGCGCGGGGTTCTCCGACATGAAGCCGTAACCGGGGTAGATCGCGTCGGCGCCGCACTCGACGGCCACGCGCACGATGTCGGCGTGGTCGAGGTAGGCGCGCACCGGGTGACCCACCTCGCCGATCTGGTAGGACTCGTCGGCCTTGAGTCGGTGCTCGGAGGTGCGGTCCTCGTGCGGGAACACGGCGACGGTCTTCGCGCCGAGCTCGGTGGCGGCACGGAAGGCGCGGACCGCGATCTCCCCACGGTTGGCGACCAGGATCTTGCTGAACACGGGAGGACCTCCGGGGTCGGGCGGCACGACGCCGTCAACCCTAGTGACGCACGTCTCACACCGGCATCCGGCGTCCATCCCTGAAGAAGGACGCAGCGGGCAGCCGGAATCCGTTTGGGGGTGTCGGTGTTGCACGGCATACTGACTGGTGACGGGGTTCGCCCAACAGCGTCGCCGGCAGCACAACTGAACAGCGTGGGAGTGAGCCCCTCATGGGGGTGATCGGTTTCGACATTGGTCGGCTGGCCAGTGGGAAGCGGGTCGAGGACGCACGGTTATCTCGTTAACGATCCGCGCAAACCAATAGGTGCCGATTCCAAGCGCACCGACTTCGCCCTCGCCGCCTGAGCGAGCTCGAAGTCCGTTGGCCTAGGTTTGATCTCGACCTAGTCACCAGCGTCATCTAGAGATCTTGCTGCGTCGTCATGTCGGGGGACGGCGCGGGACTCCAACTCGACTGGGCCTGTCGGGGAACGTGTGCGCGCGAGCCCCGGGGCCGAGAAAATCCATAGCGCACTGCACCCGGAGAAGCCCTGGTGTTCCGTCAGTGGACGCGGGTTCGATTCCCGCCACCTCCACCAACGCGGTTCGCTCCCACGCTGTTCGGCGCTCAATACAACGCCTGATCTGCGCAAACGCGCAGATCAGGCGTTGTTTGTAGTGCGGACACAACGGGTCATGTCTAGACTTGACGCGCCAAGAAAACTGTCACACAGCTGTCACAGGCTGTCACAGGTGGTGGTTGAGTTCGTGTAGCCGAGGCTCGACCCCTGCACAACGGGACGACTCGGGGAGGACGCATGGCTGCACCGGCGAAGCTGCCGAGGGGAGTCACCCGGTATCGAGGTCGGTACCGGGTCAGGGTCGACTACGAGGGACGTACGCACTCCCTTGGCATGTTCGACACTCTTACGGATGCACGCGCGGCGCTCGACATCGCTCGCGGCCAGATTGCTCGCGGCCGGTTCGTGCCGCCAGCCGAGCGCCGGTCGGCCCGCAAGGCCGAGGTCGCGATGGTCGAAGCCCAGTCGGTGACGCTGAAGGAGTGGTCCGAGAAGTGGCTCCTCGCCCTGGAAGCCAACCCGGACCGTTCCCCGGCAACCGTCGTGTCGTACCGCTCTGTC
>JBDSVV010000165.1:0-2698 GCA_039927035.1 Ornithinibacter sp.
GAGGTGAGCGTCAGGTGCGCTCCTTCAGCGGGTATCTGAAACTGATCCACAATGTCGGCAGCAATCGGGGTGAGGTTTAGCACTTGCCACTGAATGGCCAATTGTCCGGATTCAGCCTGCGAAAGCAGCAACAACGCGCGGATTGTTTGCGAGAGGCGTTCTACGTCCTGCAGCGCATCCACCATAGCGTCTTTATAGTCGTCAATCGTCTTCGCCGTCAGTAGCGCCACTTCCAATTGCCCGCGAATGGCGGTCAGCGGTGTCCGCAGCTCGTGTGAGACGTCGGAGACGAACCGTCGCTGCACCCGGGAGAGCTCCTCAAGCTGGCGGATCTGCTTCTGCAGGCTCGCGGCCATCTGGTTGAACGACGTGCCCAGCCGGGCGATGTCGTCGTCGCCGCGAACGTGCATCCGCTCCTCGAGGCGCCCGGACGCGAGCCGCTCCGCCACCCGGCGGGCCAGTCGCACCGGCGTCACGACCTGCCGGGTCACCAGCCAGGTCAACCCGCCGACCAGGAGCAGCAGCAGCACGCCGCCGGTGACCAGGGCCCGGCGGACCAGGGAGAGCGTGTTCTCCTGCTCGGTCATCGGGAACAGGTAGTAGAGCGCGTACGTCCCGCCGTCGGCCGGCAGCATCACCTGGGAGCCGGTGACCACGCCGGGCACCGCCGGGCGGCCGGCCGTGCGGGTGTAACGGATCGTGGAGTAGGTGTAGGACGTCTTGCCGGTGGTGCTGGAGGCGACGTGGGCGCGCAGCCGCCGGGGGATGCTCCCGGCGACGACGCCAGGGGTGCTGCTGGTACCCGCCCCTCCCGCGAGTCCGGTGCTCGACCCGGCCATCGGACCGACGAGCACGATCTCGTAGCCCTGCACCGATCCGCGGGACACCAGGGTCGAGACGAGCTGGGTGAGCTGGGTGCTGGCGTCGAAGTCGTTGCCGTCGGCGGCGGAGAGCCGGCTCTGAGCCTCGGCAGTCGCACGAGCGGACTCGGCCACCGAGGAGTCGGTCTTGCCCGTCACCAGACCACCGGTGATCTGCTGCAGGAGCACCCAGCCGACCAGGGACACCACCACCGCGGAGAGCAGCAGGGTGCTGATCACCACCCGCGCCTGGATCGACCGACGCCACACGGTTGCGGCCCGGCCCAGCGGCCCCCCGATGCCCACGGACTACTGCGCCGGCCCGGCCTTGTAGCCGACCCCACGCACGGTCATCACGATCTCGGGCCTCTCGGGGTCGTGCTCCACCTTGGAACGCAGTCGCTGCACGTGCACGTTGACCAGCCGGGTGTCGGCGGCGTGCCGGTAGCCCCACACCTGCTCGAGGAGCACCTCACGGGTGAACACCTGCCACGGCTTGCGGGCGAGGCAGACGAGGAGGTCGAACTCCAGCGGGGTCAGGGCGATGGGGCCGCCTCCGCGCGTCACCTCGTGGCCGGCCACGTCGATCTGGAGGTCGCCGATGGCGAGCGCCTCCGGTCCGGGCTCCTCGAAGCGCCGCACCCGTGCCCGGATCCGGGCCACCAGCTCTTTCGGCTTGAACGGCTTGACGACGTAGTCGTCGGCCCCCGACTCGAGGCCGACGACCACGTCGACGGTGTCGCTCTTGGCGGTGAGCATCACGATCGGCACGCCGGACTCCGCCCGGATCTCCTTGCACACGTCGATGCCGTCCTTGCCGGGCAGCATCAGGTCCAGGAGAACCACGTCGGGACGGTAGTCACGGAAGTCGGCGAGCGCCCGGTCACCCACCGGGCACACACGGGAGTCGAAGCCCTCGTTGCGCAGCACGATGGTGAGCATCTCCGCGAGCGCGGCGTCGTCGTCGACAACGAGGACGCGACCACGACCGACCTGCGTCATCGCGTCCGGGTTCGTCACCGTTGCCTTCGTCTCCGCCGTCACCGACCTGCTTGGTCAGTAGCGGTACTGGTCCGACTTGTACGGCCCGGCGACGTCGACGCCGAGGTACTTCGCCTGCGAGGCGGTCAGCTCGGTCAGGGAGACACCGAGCGCACCGAGGTGCAGGCGGGCGACCTCCTCGTCGAGGTGCTTGGGCAGCACGTAGACACCGATCGGGTACTCGTCGGTCTTCGTGTAGATCTCGATCTGTGCGAGCACCTGGTTGGTGAACGAGTTCGACATCACGAACGACGGGTGTCCGGTCGCGTTGCCGAGGTTCATCAGCCGGCCCTCGGACAGCACGATGATCGTCGTACCCCCGTCGGGGAAGGTCCAGACGTCGACCTGAGCCTTCACGTTCTTGCGGTGCACCCCGGGGAAGCCCTCGAGGCCGGCCATGTCGATCTCGTTGTCGAAGTGGCCGATGTTGGCCACGATCGCCTGGAACTTCATCCGCTGCATCTGCTCGACCGTGACGACGTCCTTGTTGCCGGTCGAGGTGATGATGATGTCCGCGGTCGGCAGCACCTCGTCGAGCGTGGCGACCTGGTAGCCGTCCATCGCCGCCTGCAGGGCGCAGATCGGGTCGATCTCGGTGACGATGACGCGGGCGCCCTGGCCGCGCAGCGACTCCGCGCAACCCTTGCCGACGTCGCCGTAGCCGCAGACGACCGCGACCTTGCCGCCGATGAGGACGTCGGTGGCGCGGTTGATGCCGTCGATGAGCGAGTGTCGGCAGCCGTACTTGTTGTCGAACTTGCTCTTGGTCACCGAGTCGTTGACGTTGATGCCCGGGA
>JBDSVV010000166.1:0-8562 GCA_039927035.1 Ornithinibacter sp.
GCCCGGAGTCGCCGGCGCGATGATGGGTGGCGTCTTCGCGGCGGGAGCGGTGATGGGCGCCAGAGGCTTCCCCAGCATCATGGGCGCAGCGCGGAGCCCCCGCCTGTCCCGGGTCGAGACGCCGGTCGCCTCGACCCGGCCCAACTGATCAGAGCGACGGGTGGACGACACCTCGGCGATCCTGCTCGGCGCGCTGGTCGGCGGGTTGCTCGCGTCAGCGGTGCGCCTGCCCCCGCTCGTCGGCTTTCTCGGAGCAGGGTTCGCGCTCAGCGCGTTCGGCGTCGCCCGGTCCCCGGTCTCGGCCTCGCAGCCGACCTCGGCGCGACCATCCTGCTCTTCGGGGTGGGGCTCAAGATCGACCTGCGCTCGTTGCTGGGTCGTGAGGTGTGGCTGACAGCATCGGCGCACATGCTCGTGATGAGCGTGGTCGGCGCGTCTCTGGTCGGGCTGCTCGCAGTTGCCGGGGTGGGGTTGGCAGCCGGTGGTGGCCTCACGTCGTGGCTGCTCGTCGGTTTCGCACTCTCCTTCTCCAGCACGGTCTTCGTTGTCAAGGTCCTGGAGGACCACGGGTGGTCGCGCTCCCTCGGCGGCCGCACGGCGATCGGTGTGCTCGTCATGCAGGACCTCGCGGCGGTCGTCTTCCTCGCGGTCGCCGAGGGCCGCACCCCCAGCCTGTGGGCCCTGGTCCTGTTGTTGGTCATCCCCGCCGCCTGGCCGCTGCGCCGGGTGCTCGCCTCGGTCGGCCACGGTGAGCTGCTGCCCCTCTTGGGGATGGTGCTGGCCCTGGTGCCGGGCTATGCATATCTACGACGGTGCGGGCACCGAGCTGGCCGATCTCGCGGTCGCCCAGCTGCGGCACCCGAGCAGGGCGTGAGCGCGGGTACGTTGGCGGAATGAGAGCCATCACGATCCCGGAGTTCGGCGGGCCGGACGCCCTCGTCCTCGACGACGTCGACGCACCGCAGGCGGGGTCCGGAGAGGTGCTCGTGCGGGTTGCAGCCGCGGGGGTCAACCGTGCCGACACGATGCAGCGCCAGGGGCTCTATCCGCCACCGAAGGGGGAGTCCGACGTGCCGGGGCTCGAGGTGAGTGGCGTCGTCGACGCCCTAGGCAAGGGGGTCGACGGCTGGGCGGTCGGCGACGAAGTCTGCGCCCTGCTGTCCAGCGGGGGCTATGCCGAGCTGGTCGCCGTGCCCGCGGGCCAGCTGCTCCCCGTGCCCGAGGGGGTGTCGTTGGTCGAGGCCGCTGCACTGCCCGAAGTGGTGTGCACCGTCTGGTCCAACGTCTTCCTCACGGCCAACCTCCAGCCGGGCGAGACGCTCCTCGTGCACGGGGGCTCCTCCGGCATCGGCACCATGGCCATCCAGCTCGCCCGACAGGTCGGCGCCCACGTCGCGGTGACCGCGGGGAGCCCCGAGAAGCTGCAGGCGTGCCGCGAGCTCGGGGCGGAGGTGCTCGTGAACTATCGCGAGGAAGACTTCGTCGAGCGGCTGCGCGAGGCCACCGACGGGCACGGCGCAGACGTCATCCTCGACAACATGGGCGCGAAGTACCTGTCCCGCAACGTGGCTGCACTCGCGACCTCGGGCCGACTCGTCATCATCGGGATGCAGGGCGGCAGCAAGGGGGAGCTCGACATCGGGGTTCTCCTCGCCAAGCGCGGGGCGGTGATCGCCACCGGGCTGCGCTCGCGCCCGGCAGCCGAGAAGGCCACGATCGTCGCCGCCGTGCGTGAGCACGTCTGGCCGCTCGTGGCGGCCGGTCGGGTGCGTCCGATCGTGCACAGTCGGTTCCCACTCGCCGAGGCCGCCGAGGCGCACCGGCAGATGGAGTCCAGCACGCACATCGGGAAGATCCTGCTGACGCTCGGCTGAGCCCACCCTCGGTTCCCGACACTCCCGATACTCCCGGCTCCCCGCCCGGCCGAGCTCCATCCGCTCGCGCCTCATATGCGGTAGACATCGTGCATGGCGGTCCTCGCAGCGGTGCTCACCGGGCTGGTGGCCCTCATCCACCTCTACATCGTCGTGCTCGAGATGGCGCTGTGGAACACCCGTCGGGCCCGGGCAGCCTTCGGCACGAGCCGTGAGCTGGCGGCCCAGACCACGACCATGGCGGGGAACCAAGGCCTCTACAACGGCTTCCTCGTCGCGGGCCTGGTGCTCGCGCTCGTCGGTCCGAGCGATCATCGACTGGCCTTCGCCATCTTCACGCTGACGTGCGTGGCCGTGGCCGGGATCTACGGCGCGCTCACGGTGAGCCGCCGCATCCTGCTCGTCCAGACGGTGCCGGCCCTGCTCGCCCTAGCGGCCCAGCTCATCGCGCACCCCTGACCCCGGACGCCTTCGACACACCCCCCTCCCCCTCTCCCCCCTCTCGACTTATTGCGTTCCAGCCACACGCGGGAGCCCTTTCGGGGCGTGCGCGCGTGGCTGGAACGCAATAGGTCGGGGTTGACGGGCCCAGTGATACTCGGTATACATCTCCTCGGGCGGCTGGGCATACCGGGTATGCCGTGGATGCCGCGGATGCCGGTCACGTGAGGGGGCGAGATGTCGGTCAGGTTGGGGCTCATGGCACTGCTCGCCGAGGGCGAGAAATACGGCGCCCAGCTACGCTCGGAGTTCGAGGGGCGCACCGGCGGCACCTGGCCGCTCAACGTGGGGCAGGTCTACACGACCCTCGACCGGCTCGTGCGCGACGGGATCGTCGAGGTCGCGGGGGAACCCGACCCCGAAGGCCGCATCCCCTACCGGCTCACCGCTGCGGGTCGCGAAGAGCTGGGCAGCTGGTGGGTCACACCGGTCGACCGCGCCAACACCCCGCGAGACGAGCTGACCATCAAGCTCGCACTCGCAGTCACCGCGCCAGGCGTCGACGTGCAGCGGGTCGTGCAGACCCAGCGCACCGCCACCCTGCGCCACCTCCGGGACCTGACCCGGCTCAAGCGTGAGGCCCTCGCCCGCGGGGAGAGGGCCGGCGAAGGCCTCACGCAGGAACCGGGCACGGCCTGGCTGCTCGTCCTGGAGAACCTCATCTTCAACAGGGAGGCCGAAGCCCGGTGGCTCGACCACGTCGAGTCGATGCTGGCCCGGATCGCCAGCAGGGCAGCCAGACCCTCGAGGCCCAGCCCAGCACCCCAGCGCGAACCCGCACACCCCACTGCCACCGGGGCCGACGACACGGCATCCCGCACGACCTCGCCGCCCGGCACCGCGCCGGTCGAAGCCATGCCTGAGGGGGCCCACTCATGACCGCACCACACGTCGTGCTCACCGACGTCACCCGCGTACACGGCGCCGGCGACACTGCCGTCACCGCCCTCGACTCGGTCTCGCTGCAGATCCATCCCGGCGAGCTGGTCGCCGTCATGGGCCCCAGCGGGTCGGGCAAGTCGACCCTGCTCAACGTCGCGGGTGGCCTGGACCAGCCCACCTCGGGCACCGTCTCCATCGGCGGTGACGTGCTCACCGAGCTCGGCCCGCGAGACCTCGCCAAGCTGCGCCGCCGCCGGATGGGGTTCGTCTTCCAGGACTACAACCTCATCCCGAGCCTCACCGCCGCCGAGAACGTCTCGCTCCCGCTCGAGCTCGACGGGGTGCGCGCGCGGCAAGCCCGGCGGCAGGCCCGCCAGACCCTTGACCTGATGGACCTCATGGCCCTCTCGGACCGATACCCCGACCAGATGTCCGGTGGTCAGCAGCAGCGGGTCGCCATCGCTCGCGCCCTCGTGGGCACGCGGCGGTTCGTGCTCGCGGACGAGCCCACGGGCGCACTGGACACGCACACCGGCGAGGAGGTGCTTCGGGTGTTGCGCGACCGGTGCGACGAGGGCGTCGCCGGGTTGCTCGTGACCCACGAGGCGCGCCACGCGGCTTGGGCCGACCGAGTCGTCTTCCTGCGCGACGGCGTCGTCGTCGACACCACCGGCGGCCCGGACTCCGCCGACGACCTCCTCAGCCAAGGCGACCCGGTCCGATGACCACGCTCGCCCCCGCGCAGCACCGCCCCGATGGCGCGCACCATTCACCCTCCCCCCCAACGGGACCCGGACGGTATGCCGAGTGGCTGGCGAGCTGGACAGTCGCCCTGCGGATGGCTCGGCGCGACGTGAGACGGCACAAGGGTCGGAGCGCGATCATCGTGGTGATGGTCGCGGTGCCCACTCTGCTGCTCAGCGTGCTGGTGACGATCGCGGCCACGTCCGATGTCAGCGGTGCGGAGCGGATCGAACCCACCATGGGCAGTGCTCAGGCCCTGCTGGAGGGACCCGAATCACAGCAGGTCTTCCAGCAGTCGGACCCCTGGACCGGGACTGGATCCGACGGCACACCGGCCGCTCCCATCGAGGGATTCGACCGTGCGGTCGACGCCTTTGGCAACGCCGGCGCGGTCTCCCGCTTGGCGGGCGCCCCCGTCTCTGCGGTCTCCTCGACCCGTGCGCGCACGACCATCGGCGACCGGAGGATCTCCTTCGACGTCATGGCACTGAGCAACGAGGTGGACCTCGGAGCGAAGACCGCACTCGTCTCAGGCCGTTGGCCCAAGGGGATCGGCGAGGCAGCGGTCACGCAGTACGGCCTCACCCGCGACCTGCCCCGGTCCGGCTCGGTCACCATCGACCTCGATGGCGCAGCGCGCACCGTGGCCATCGTTGGGATCGTGCCCGGACGAGGACCAGGCGACTCCGACACGGGTCTGGTGGTCTCGCAGCCGCTGACCGACACTGCTGCGAACGGCCGCTGGTTCGTCACGGGTCCCGACCCCGTCCCGTGGACAAAGGTGCTCTCGCTCAACCGGTATGGCCTGACCGTGACCTCGGCGGCCGTCCTTCGAGACCCGCCCTCCGAGTCCCAGCTACCCGAGCAGATCCGCGGGGGCAACATCGCCCAGTCCCAACAGACGGCGCTGATGGTCACCCTAGGGGCGACCATGCTCCTCATCATCACCGCCTTGCTCGTCGGTCCTGCCTTCGCGGTCAGTGCGACACGCCAGCGCCGCACCCTCGCACTGGCGGCGAGCAACGGCGCCAGCACGCCGGTGCTGCGCCGCACCGTGCTGGCCCAGGCACTCGTGCTCGGCGGCATCTCCTCGGTGTTCGGTGTGCTCCTGGGTGTCGTGGTCGCCTGGGGGGTCGTCGCGTTCACCGCTCGCGACGGCCTGGGCATCACGGGCCCATTCGACGTCCGCTGGGGCCTGCTCGCCGGCATCGCCCTGTGCGCGGCGCTCAGCACCCTGGTCGCGGCACTTGTTCCGGCGCGACGGCTCGGGCGCCTGGACATCGTCGGGGTGATGCGCGGGCAGAGCGTGTCGCCACGCCCGAGCCGGCTGCTCTTCGTCGCCGGTCTCGTCCTCGCGGGCCTTGGGGCTGCGACTGTCCTCGGCTCCACGCGCGTGGCGGGACTGCCGAGCGTCACCGAGCTGCTCGGCATCCAGCAGGGCAGTGACCTCGTGGTGACGATCGGTGCGGTGCTGCTCATCCTGGGAGCCCTGTTCCTCGTGCCGGTGATCCTCACGCTCGTCGGCCGTCTCGGCAGCCACCTCCCGACCTCGCTCCGGATGGCGGCGCGCGACCTGGCCCGGCACCGATCCCGCAGTGCGCCCTCGGTCGCGGCCGTCCTCGCCGTCGTGGCGGGTCTCGCGTTCGGGCTCACCGGGCTGGCCAGCGACACCGAACAGCAACTGCGCCAGTACGTCCCGCAGAGCATCGCGGGGGAAGCCCTGCTCTTCGTCAACTCCGACGCACCGTTCGACACCTCTGTCATCGGCGCTGCCGCCCCCGGCCTCGTGGCGACCGACAACCTCGCCGTCGACACCGGCGACCCATGGTTGCGTGGCAACGCCCAGCCGGTGGAGCCCTTCCGTCTCACCTTCGTCAGCATCGTGCCGGCGGGGTGTAGCCCCGAGCGCACGGTCGAGGACCCGGGGTGGCAACCCGCCAACGACACCGAGGCGAACCAGGGGCCGCCCTGCTCCAGAGCGGGGACCAACTCCTACAACGGAGGGTCCGGGGTCGTCCTGCTCCCCGCCGACGAGGTGGTGCGCAGAATCGGTCTCGACCAGTCCCAGGCCGCTGCGGTACGAGCAGGAGCCGTCGTCGCCCGCGACCCGGGCATGCTCTCGGCCGACGGCAAGTCCGTGCGGCTGGCGCGCGGCACGTACGTCGTCGACCCCCAGGAGGAGGGAGCGCGGAACGACCCCTCGGTGGAGGTCGACCAGGACGTCTCGGTTCCCCTGGTGGTCATCCCCAACACCAAGGAGAACCTCGGGCGGATGCTGGGCGCCTCCCTCGTCCTGGCGACCGACACCACGACGACCCGGGGGTGGCCCACCATCTCCCAGAGCGTCACGCTGCGCGATCCGAGCGGTGTGCCAGTCACTGACGCGGCGGCCGAGAGGCTGCAGAACCAGCTCGGCGACGACGCCTTCGTCCAGGTCGAGAAGGGCTTCGAGCGGTATGACCGGCTCGTCGTCGCCATCCTCCTCGGCGTCTTCGCGCTGCTCATCCTCGTCATCACCCTCACCTCGACGGCGCTCAGCCTCGCCGAGCAGCAGAGCGACCAGGCCACCCTCGCGGCGCTCGGCGCCACCCGCGGCACCCGACGAGTGATGGCTGCGGCACAGGCACTGGTCCTCGCCGCCGTGGGGTGCCTGCTCGGGGTCGCGGTCGGGCTCGTTCCCGGCATCGCCATCGCCCGGCTCCTGACCAGCGACAACGACGACCCACTCACCGGGATGTCGATCGAGGGCCCGAGCATCCTCGTCATCCCGTGGCTCCAGCTCGCCGTGGTGGGGCTGCTCGTCCCCCTGGTGGCCGCGGGGATCGCCGGGGCCGGCATCCGGAAGGCACCGCAGGTCACCCGCCGCACCTGACCCCACCCCGGACTTATTGCGCGCCAGCCACGTCGAGGGGCCTGCGAGGGCCCCGCGGGCGTGGCTGGCGCGCAATAAGTCGCGGTAGAATGGATGAAGCAGAGGGTTTCTGTGCGTCTCGGAGGCGGGTGCGGCGCACGCCTGCTTTGCCCTACCCGGGCCTAGATCGGAAGACTCGCGTGTCACCCATCACCTCATACCGGCGGTTGTTCTCCCTCGCCGGCCCCCTCTACGTCGTCGTCGCCTTCGTCGGGCGCCTGCCCCTGGCGATGAGCCAGATGGGCGCCCTCCTCCTCGTCGCCGCCACCACCGGCTCCTACGGCGCGGGCGGTGCCGCCGCCGGCGCCCTGGCCGTTGCGAATGCCGTCGGCGCGCCGATCGCGGGCTCTCTCGCGGACCGCATCGGTCAGCGACCGGTCGTGCTCGTGCAGTCGATCGCCGGCGGCATCGGGCTGCTCGTCCTGGTCTGGCTCGCACACGACGGCGCCTCCACGCCGGTCGTCATCGGCGCCGCTGCCGCCGCTGGGGCCGCGATGCCCCAGATCGGGCCGCTCGCCCGGGTGCGCTGGCGCCCGATCACCCGCAAGACCGGGAGTCGCCAGCCCCGCCTGATGGAGACCGCATTCTCGTACGAGGGTGCGGCCGACGAGGCGTCCTTCGTGCTCGGGCCGGCCATCCTCGGGGTGCTCGTCGTCGTCGCGAGCCCCGCGGCCGGGCTCGTCTTCGCGGCCGTCGTACTGCTCGTCTTCGGCTGCGGTTTCGCGCTCCACCCCACCGCGCGACTCGCCCACGCACACCGACCGACCGCACACAGCACGGCTCGTCTCGTGACCGCGGCATTCATCGTGCTGCTCGCCGCGCAGTTCCTCATTGGGGTGGTCTTCGGATCGGTGCAGACCGGCACGACCGTGTTGGCGACCCTCGCAGGCCAGCCCGGGATCGCCGGCCTGGTGCACGCCTCGCTCGGGGTCGGCAGCGTCATCGCCGGTCTCGCCGTGGCGGCCCTCCCGGCGAGCTTCGGCTACCCCGCCCGCGTGCTCAGCGCGGCCAGCGGGCTCGCGGTGCTCGCGGTCCCCCTGCTGCTCATCGACACGATCCCCGGGCTCTTCGCGGTGGTGCTCGTGCTCGGCTTCGCCGTCGCGCCCTACATGATCAGCGTCTTCATGTAGGGCGAGAAGGCCGCTCCGCCCGCACGGGTCGGCACGGCCATGACCCTCCTCGCCTCCACCACCGGCATCGGGTATGCCGCGGGGTCGGCCGTGGCCGGACGCCTCGCCGATCAGCACGGTCACCTCGGCGCGTTCTCGGTCACCGTCGCCGCCACCGCCACGGCATTCGTGCTCGCCCTCGTGTCACAACCGCTGCTGCGGGGCATCTCACGAGCACCCGGTCCCGAGGCAGTCGCAGAGGTCCTCAGCCCGAGCGCGCCACCCCACCCCGGCTGAGGACTGACGCTCCGCGGTCGCGGCACTGCCCATGGTTCTGCTCGCCACCCCGGCCGCGGACGACGCCTCCTCCGTCGTCTTCCTTCGGGGTCCGCTCAGGGCATGTTCAGGGCCGGGCGAGGACGCCGAGCGGCAGGTCCAGGCACCGGATGAAGGACCACCCGCTGGGCTCGTCGTGTAGCGACGTCCCCGTCACCGGCACCGGTCGCACCTCCGTCTCCGCGAACCACTCGCCGAACGGCAG
>JBDSVV010000167.1:0-8279 GCA_039927035.1 Ornithinibacter sp.
AGGTCGGCACTCGTGCGGCACACAGGCGCGAGCGACACGGTCACCGACGTGCTCCCAGTCGTGGAACGTGCGTTCCAGGGTCCACGAGTACGGCGGAGGGGCGTATGCCGTGGATGCCGGCAGGGTCGTCATGAACGATCTCACCAGCAACCGGTTGTACCGTCTCGACCCCGGCTCGTCCGACCCGGTCGCCATCACACCCCAGTTCGCCGACGTCCGTTTCGGTGGGCTGGAGCTGCGTGGCGAGGTGCTCCTGGCTGTGCGCGAGGACCACCGCGGCGGCGGCGAGCCCGTCAACACCCTCGTCGTGCTCGACCTCACGGGGCCGAACGACGACTTCGGCACGGTGCTCGTCGAGGGCCCGGACTTCGTGCTCCGACCGGCCCTGAACCACGACGCGTCGCAGGTGGCCTGGGTCGAGTACGACCACCCCAACATGCCGTGGGACACCACCCGACTCAAGCGGGCCGTGCTCGAGGGCCGAAGGGTGCACGGCATCCGGGCGGTGGCCGACACCGACGGCGTGAGTGCTGTCCAACCCCGCTGGTCCGCAGGTGGTTCGCTGTGGTTCGCGACGGATGAGAGCGGCTGGTGGAACCTCCACAGGGTGTCAGCCGGCGAGGA
Source organism: Ornithinibacter sp. (assembly GCA_039927035.1). Lineage (GTDB taxonomy): Bacteria > Actinomycetota > Actinomycetes > Actinomycetales > Dermatophilaceae > Fodinibacter. The sequence goes on from JBDSVV010000167.1 coordinate 625, forward strand.
CGCGCCCGCTGCGGTGCACCTCCACGATCAGGACCTGGCCTCACCCCAGTGGACCCTGGGCGCGGTCGACTTCGCGATCCTCGACGAGGAGCACGCGCTCGTTCGCCGGTGGGTCGACGGGGTCGCACGCCTCGGGGTGCTCGATGCACGCACCGGTGACGTTGAGGACCAGCCTGACAGTTCAGTGGCCTTCGCCCATCTCGGCGCCACCTCGGGCCAGGGTGTCGTGCTTCGGGGCCCGGTCGACCGCTCGGCCGAGGTGGCCCGGGGAACCGTCGGGGAGCCCTGGGCGGTGCTCTCCACCTCCGGCAGCGCAGCGCTCGCTCCCGACTGGGTCTCCCCCGCCGAGCCGACCACGTGGAGCAACAGCCTCGGTCAGGTGGTGCACGGCCTGTTGCACTCCCCGCGCAACCCCCAAGCCATCGCCCCGGACGACCAGAGCCCGCCGCTTCTCGTGATGATCCACGGCGGGCCCACAAGTCGTGCCGAGGCGTCATTCGACCTCGCCACCCAGTTCTGGACGACGCGCGGGTTCGCGGTGCTGCAGGTCAACCATGGAGGGAGCACGGGTCACGGCCGGGACTACCGCAACCGCCTCAGGGGTCAGTGGGGCGTCGTCGACAACGACGACATCGTCACGGGTGCATCAGCGCTCGCGGCTGCAGGGGTGGTCGACCCGCAACACCTGGCGATCCGTGGCGGCAGCGCTGGGGGGTTCGCCGTGCTGCGGGCCCTGACGACGAGCACGGTGTTCGCGGCCGGGGTGAGCTACTTCGGTGTCGCCGACCTCGCCGGGTTGGCTGCCGAGACACACAAGTTCGAGTCGCGCTACTGCGACGGCCTCGTGGCGCCGTGGCCGGATGGCGACAAGACCTACCGCGAGCGTTCGCCCCTGCACCACGTCGCAGATCTCAGTGGCAGGGTGCTCCTGCTCCAGGGCTCGGACGACGCCGTGGTGCCGCTGGCGCAGGCACAGGACATGGCAGCAGCGATGCGTGAGGCCGGACACAAGGTCGACCTCGTCGTCTACGACGGGGAGGGGCACGGGTTCCGCAGGGCCGACTCGATCATCGACTCCCTGACTCGCGAGCTCGCCTTCTACATTGGGGTATTGGGACTGGAGGGGCCGGACCGCACCTGACCGATCGTCCGCACTCCGCCTCGGGGGGAGGCCCATGCGCAGGGTGCGGCCGGGCACTGGAGCTGATGGCGTCGTCGCGCTGCGACCCACAACCCCTCCGGTCCTTGCCCCGGGGAGCTACCCGAGGTCGAGCGTGAGCCCTTCTGCTGCGACCAGCAGCGGCACTGAAGCCGAGAACTCACGGCCGATCGCGTCCAGCTCGTCGTCGGTTCGGGCCGGCCCGTGGTGAAAGAGCACGATGGTCCCGGCGCCGACCCGCTCGCCGAGGCGGATGGCGTCGTCGACGGTCGCGTGGCCGTAGTCGACCGCGCGCGGTCTCTCGTGCTCGAGGAACTGGGCGTCGTGCACCAGCACGTCCACACCGGTGAGGGCCTCGAGAGCGTCGTCGGACACCCCGAGCTCCGGGGCGTGGTCGGGCACGTACCCCAGGGATGCGGCACCGGTGCGCACCGTGACCCCGAAGGAGCGACCGCCCTTGTGGGCGACCTCGAAGGCCCGGACCGTGAATCCCTCGACGTCGAGCACCCCTGGTTGCACGGCGTCGAAGGTCCACTGGCCGATGAGCCCCTCAGGCGTGATCGGAAAAGCTGGAGGCGACATCATCTGCGCCACGAGGTCACGTCCCGACTTCCCGCCCTGTGCCGGAACCAGCACGCGAGCCCGGGCACCGGCCCGGTCGCCAGCCGCGAAGAACGGCAGCCCCTGAAGGTGGTCCCAGTGCAGGTGACTGACCACGATGGCACCGCGAAAGGGGTTGCCCCGCAACATGGCTGTGGCACTTCGGATGCCGGTTCCGGCATCCAGCAGAAGCGTGGGCGGCTCATCGGGGGCGGTCGAGATCGCGACGCACGAGGTATTGCCACCGTATCGGACGAAATCCGGACCGGGCGCGCACACTGATCCCCGCACGCCGAGGAAGACCACCCGCACCACGGCCTCCTTGTGCACCCGACGGCGGCCGATCCGCGGTCTCGGCACACTGAACGAGTCGGAGTCTAGCGACGCGCACGCACGCAGAACCTAGGATCAGTGGAAAGCGAAGGACACCAGTTGACCGACCTGCGTCGCCACGTACCCCCACTTACCCTCACCTGGGACGACGAGGCTCCTGGGGAACTGTGGCGCGTCCTGGACGGAACGCTCGTCTTCGCAGACATCTCCGGATTTACTGCGCTGACCGAACGGCTGTCGCGCCGCGGGCGGATCGGGGCCGAGGAAATCGTCGAGACGCTCAACCGGGTCTTCGGCCCGATGCTGCGGATCATGGCCGCCCGGGGCGGCGAGCTGCTGAAGTTCGGCGGCGATGCCCTGCTCTTCCTCGTTCGCGGCGAGGACCATGCCGAGCAGGCGTGCGACGGCGCCGTGGAGATGCGCTCGGCGCTTCGCGCAGCAGCTGCCGTGCCCACATCGGTCGGTCGCCTCCCCCTCGCGATGTCGGTGGGGGTCCACGCAGGGGAGATCGCCCTCTTCCTCGTCGGCTTCCCCACCCGGGAGCTGCTCGTGCTCGGACCGGGCGCCAGCGAGACCGCACGGGCGGAGAAGGCGGCGGATGCCGGGCAGATCGTGGTGAGCTCCGCCACCGTGCCGCGGCTGCGCCCCGGATCGACGCGAGTGCGCGCGGACGGCCAGCACGTGCTCTTGCGGCGGACGCCTCATTCGACTCGCGGGCCTGGGCCGAAGGTGCCTGAGGGTGGCCAGGACCTGTTGCGCACGCTCTTCCCCATAGTGCTCGGCGACTACCTCGCATCTGGCCCCCCTGACCCGGAGCACCGGGTCGCGACCATCGCCTTCGTGCGGTTCTCCGGGACAGACGCGGTCCTTGCCGAGCAAGGACCGGGCCCGCTGGCCGAGGCGCTGCACACCGTCGTCACCGCGGTCGAGGCTGCCCTCGCCATCGAGGGCGTCACCCTGCTCGCCACGGACCTCGACACCGACGGCGGCAAGTTCTTCCTCGCTTCGGGGGTGCCCGCGACCGACGAGGACGACGAGGGTCGGATGCTGCGCGCGCTGCGGCGGATCGCGGACGCAGACCTTCGGCTCCCCCTGCAGCTGGGGGTCAACCGCGGCCACGTCTTCGCGGCAGAGGTCGGGGTCGCGGAGCGGGCGGCCTACTCCGCGATGGGCGACACGACCAACACCGCAGCCCGGATCACGGCGACTGCCCCACCCGGCACGATCCACGCCCACCCCCTCGTGCTCCAGCACTCCCGCACCCGTTTCGTGGTCTCGCCAGCAGGCCCTTTCGCGATGAAGGGCAAGACCGAGCCCCTCGCCGTCCACGTCGTGGGCGAGGAGAGTGGCACCCGCGAGGCCCAGCAGGCCACCCGGCTCCCCCTCCTGGGGCGCGACCTCGAGCTCGCGGCCACGCGGCGAACCGTCGAGGACGCACTCGCCGGCGCCGGGGGTGTGCTGCGGATCGACGGCGCGACCGGCATGGGGAAGACGCGCCTGGCTGCCGCCGTTCTTGATCAGGCACGACCCGACCACGTCGTGATGCTGCGCGCCGAGCCCTACGGCGCCGCGAGCTCCTACCGCGTGCTCCGAGACCCCCTGCGGTCGCTGTTGCGGGTGCGTCGTGACGTGCCCCCCGTGATGGGCCAGGCGATGCTCGCGACGCTCGAGCGCTTTGCGCCCGACCTGCTCCCACTCGCCCCCCTGCTCGCCGACATCACTCAGGTGGAGGTTCCGAGCACACCGGAAGCCGACCGCATCGACCCACAGTTCCGCGCCGAACGGGTTGCAGACGTCGTCATCTCCATCGTCGAACGACTGCTGCCGGGGCGCCTCGCGGTCGTCGTCGAGGACGCGCACTGGGCAGATGGCGCGTCGGCCGGGCTGCTCGACCGGATCGCGAGCGCTGCGACAGGTCGCCCGTGGGTGGTTCTCGTGATCCGTCGCGGCGACACGGGCGGGTTCGTCCCGGCGCAGGGCATCACGGTGGTGCTGGAGCCGCTCCCCGCCACGATCATCGAGCGCCTCGTCATCGCAGCCACCGAGGCGACCCCGCTGCGCCCGCACGAGGTCGCCGCTATCGTCGCCCGGGCCGGCGGCAACCCCCTCTTCGTCGAGGAGGTCACCCGACTCGCGGTCGGCTCAGGCTCGCTGGAGGCCCTCCCCGAGTCGGTTCACGCGGCGATGAGCACCCAGATCGACCGGCTCACACCCACGACCCGACGCGTGCTGCGCTACTGCGCTGTGCTGGGACGCAGCTTCCGACGCGAAATCCTCGATGCCACCCTGGCGGCCGACGGCCTGACCCTCGACGCTGCGACGTGGGACGCGCTCGCCCCCCTCCTGGAGCCCGACGGCGCGGCCCGTTCGAGGTTTCGCAACAGCCTCGTCCGCGACGCGGCATACGAAGGTCTGGCCTTCCGCGTCCGGGCCCGGATCCACCGCACCGCCGGTGAGGTGCTCGAGCGGATGAGCACCGACCTCGAGGCCGACTCGCCCACCCTCGAGCTGCACTTCGCGCGGGCCGGAGACCATCAGCGCACCTGGCGCTACGCCCAGATGGCCGGCGAACTCGCACGGGCGTCCTACGCCAACGCTGATGCCGCCGACCATTTCGAGACGGCGCTGGAGGTGAGTCGACGTGTGCCCGCGGTGACAGACGCCGATCGCGCGCGGCTGTGGGGGGCGGTGGGCGACCTGCGCGAGCTGGCGGGGATGTTTGGTGAGTCGATCGAGGCGTTGCGCACCGCGGCACGGTTGTCGCGCGCGGACCCGGTCGCCACAGCCGAGGTGCTGTCCCGTCAGGCCGCCGCGCACCTGCGCACCGGGGCGTTCACCACGACCCTGAGGGTCGTCACGAGGGCGCGCGGCCTCATCGACGGATCCGATGCGACGATGGCCCGTCGCACTCGGGTGCGGCTTGACACCCTCACCGCGGTCGTGAGGGTCGAGCAGGAACGTCCCCGGGAGGCCCGTGAATGGGCGGTGCGTGCCATGGAGGCGGCCGCCGAGGTCGGCGAGCACGAAACACACGTGCGGGCGCTCATGCTGGTCGACATGGCCGACCTCCAGCTCGGGGTGCCCGGCCTCGGAGGGCGACACCGCCAGGCCCTCGAGATCTGCATACTGCACGGTCTGCGCTCGCAGGAGTCGAAGGTGCGCTCAAACCTCGGCGCGATGGCTTACTACGCGGGGCGCTGGACCGAGGCTGCCGGCTGGTACCGCACGAGCCGCGACGTCGCAATGGAGGCCGGCAGCGCGTTCGTCGCCGCACAGACCGAGGTCAACCTCGCAGAGCTGCTCATCAACCAGGGCCACCTCGACGAGGCGGAGGAGGTGCTCGTAGGGGCCGTGCGGGTCCTGAAGGCGTCAGGTGCACCGCGGTTCCTTGCCGAGGGACAGCTTCAGCTGGCGCGCGTGCACCTGGGCCGCGGGCACCTCGAGGAGGCGGAGCGCCGCGCCACCGAGGTCTCGCAGCTCTTCACTCAGCTCCACAACCCCACGAGCGCGCTGGAGGCCGCCCTGGTGCGCGCCGAGGCCGTCGCACTCGACGGCCGCGCCGAGGAGTCCCTTGAGGTCATCACCCTCGCCGAGCGGGAGGCTCGGGCCGACGCCGCCTTCTCGATGCCGCGCCTGTGTCTGCAAAGAGGACGGGCGCTCCTGGCCCTGGATCGCCTGGAGGAGGCCGAGGAGATGGTGTCGAGCGGTCTCATCTCGGCACGCTCACAGGACCTGCCCTACGAGGAGGCACTCCTCCTGCAGGTGGGCAGTGCCGTCGATGAGCTTCGGAAGCGCCCATCGGCGGCGAAGGATGCCGCGCTCGCGGCGGAGGCGCTCTTCACCCGCTTGGGAGCCGTCGGCTGAGCCGGCGTTCCCGCGCGGCCCTCCCCATCCGTTCTCACCACTGCATCTTGGCGTCCCCGAGGACGTAGACGAGGTCGTGAACCTGGACCTTGTCGGGCGAGAGGGCGGTGGATGTCGCATGCCGGGCGATGAGGCAGGCGAACTGGCTTCCGGGGTACTCGTCCTGATCGGGCAGAGCAGCGACCTGGTTCGCGTCGTATCCGTGGAACGTCCCGTCCGGCGCGTAGGTCGCATCAGGGCACCAGCCCAGGGCGACCCGTGTCGGGACCCCGGTCTCATAGTCGATCGTGACGTCCGGAAGGTCTGACGAGCCGGGAGTGGGCGGCATGAGCCAGGTGAGATCCCAGATGAACTGTGCGCTTGTCTGGGTACCCAACGGCTTGAGGAACCGAGCAGCGGCGTAACTGTTGGACAGCGCGTACGGCACCGCAGAGCATGGCGAACCGTCTGCGTTGTCGAGCCGGTAGACCGTGACCTCGGGCTCGTCGCCGTTCGCGGCCTCGGTGCGCGTCTTGCCGCCGCACTCGATGACCCCGTCGACGACCTCGATGATCGACGCGTTCGGAGTGGAGGTGGGCGACTGCGGGAGGACGATGCCGTCGCCGCCGCCCTCTAGCGAGAATGATCCCGAAAGTGCCTTGAGCGTGATGGCGTCGAAGAAGACACCGTCGTCGGCGCCCGTCCACGAAGGCATGCTGATCGGCCAGCGGCAGTTGTCATTGACTCCCGAGTCCGGCCCGGAGTCGGCGCCGGCACTGCAGACGAACGCCGGCGAACCGGTACTGGTAGGGAGCCCGACCGACGCACCGCTCTGCAGCTCGTAGGACCCTGTCTGAGTACCGTTCAGGGACAGGGTGGCGACGATCCGCGCACTCTGCTTCAGCTCCAGGTCCAGGTAGGCCGAGCTGGCCCTGGTCGAGGGGCTCGTCATGGCCTGCAGCCCGTCTCCCAGGCTCAGCCTCAGCTGCTCGTTCGCCGAGTTCACTTGGGAGCACGACGTCCCGCTCTTCTTCTCCTTCACTCCGATCGAGCCGTTATTGTAGGACGCCAGCGTGTCGCTGAAGTTCGCGCGCGTCGCTCCCTCGATGGTGATCAATCGAGAAGCTGCCGACCCCTGGTCCACCCCGCAGGCGGGGCCGGGCGCGAGCGTCTGGGCCGGACCGCGTTGCCCGGACGCATCGTTAAGGGTGATCGATGAGGGAGATCCCGTGCTGATCGCCAGCCATGAGGCGGCGTAGCCACCCGTGCCGACCCCAGTCGCCGACGCGGCGGTCGCGGTGGAGCCAGACGCCGACAACGAACTCACCAAGGAGAGTCCGAACGGCAACAATCCGACCGTGGCCACCAGGGCGACCACCGTCGCAAGGGTGGGACGATGTGCGGGCATATGTTCTCCGTCCACGGAGGGCCCCGAGCCGAGTTGGCTGCGACTCCCTGATCAACTGGCCCCAAGACGTGTAGCCCCGAGGTGGTGATGACAGTGGGGGCACCCAGGGCGATCCGGGCGCGGGTCCACCTCCGCACAGCGTAGGGGGCATCGGCCACCTCGGGTATGGCCCGAAAGCACTACTTCTGAAGTTTTGTCGCCGCCCGGGTGCTCGCCGCGGTCGCCCGCCGCGCCGCGCGGATCGAGCGCATCAGCTCTCAAGCGAAAGGATGAGGTGCGTCGTCTCAGTTTCCCTTGCGTCGCGAAGTGCGG
>JBDSVV010000168.1:0-7516 GCA_039927035.1 Ornithinibacter sp.
TGCCGACACCGTGCTGCTCGTGCACGACGAAGTCGCCCGGGCGCAGCTGGAGGGGGTCGACCTGGTTGCGGCGCCGCGAGGGCATCTGGCGCATGTCCTTGGTGGAGGTGCCGGACCCGGGCGCCGCACCGGTGAGGTCGGACTCGGTGATGACGGCCAGGCGCACCGACGGCACGAGGAACCCGTCCCCCACCGCACCGGTGGTGACGGTGACGACCCCCCGGATCGGCTCGGCACCCTCCGCGAGGAGCCTGCTCGGCACGTCCTGCTCAGCCAGCACCTCGCTGACCCGCTTCGCCAGACCGGAGCCCTCGGTGACGACCAGGACGGACCAGTCCCTGGCCAGGAGGCTCTGCAGCTCGGCCACGGCATCCTCGGTGTTGCCGCGGAAGGTCGGGGAGGCGAGCGCACCGAGGTCGAGGACGTCGGCGTCATCGTCACCGACGAAGGGGGTCAGGTCCAGCCACCGCACGTCGAGCTCGCGGGCCAGACCGCGCAGCTCGGCGAGGGTGCGGAAGGACGCAGTGCCGAGCACCTCCTCGAGGTTGATAGGCACCGAGTTGCCGGATGCCGCATTGGCCCACCCCGCGTCGAGGAACTCCTGGCTCGTGGCGACGAGGTCGTGGGCGCGACCGCGCACCCGCTCGGGGTCGCAGGCGACCAGCAGCGACCGATCCGGCAGCACGTGCAGCAGGGTCTCCATGCCGTCGACCAGCGCGGGGGCCAGGGACTCCATGCCCTCGACGGCGATGCCGAGGGAGAGCTTCTCCAGAAGGTCTGCAGCCCCCGGAAGCAGCTCGACCAGGGCCTGCGCTCGCGCCCGCACCGCGTCGGTGAGCAGCAGCTCACGGCAGGGCGGTGCCCACAACCCGTGGTCGGCGATCTCGAGGGAGCGCTGGTCGGCGACCTTGAACCACCGGATCTCCTCGACGGTGTCGCCCCAGAACTCCAGGCGCAGCGGGTGTTCCTCGGTCGGCGGGAAGACATCGAGGATGCCGCCTCGAACAGCGAACTCGCCGCGACGCTCGACGAGGTCGGTGCGGGTGTAGGCAGCGGCAGCGAGTGCCTCGACCACGTGCTCGAGGGGCATCTCCTCGCCGGCTGCCAGCGCCACCGGTCGCAGCTCGCCGAGACCCTTGGCGATCGGCTGGAGAACGGCCCGCACCGGTGCGACGACGACGGCGAGCGGCCCGTGCGACGCGTCCCGGTCGGAGGGATGGGCCAACCGGCGGAGCACCGAGAGCCGCTGGCCCACGGTGTCGCTCCTGGGACTGAGGCGCTCGTGCGGCAGGGTCTCCCACGACGGGAAGTGGGCCACGGCATCAGGTCCGAGGCTGGCGACCAGTGCCGTGTGGAGGTCCTCCGCCTCACGGCCGGTGGACGTCACGGCCAGCACCGGGCCGCGGACCGGCCCCTGCGGCATCGCCGGAGCAGGGGCCTGTGCCGTCGCGGCGGCAAGGGCCGAGATCACCGCGTGTCGGGCGCCCGGTGCGACGGAGGCCGTCACCTCGGCAGCGGGTGGGGCGAGGGCGTCTCGCAGGTGGGCCATCTCGGGGAGGGCACCGAACATGGCGCGCAGCGGGGTCAGTGAGGGCATCTCCTCGATTTTAGTCCCGCGCCGGGACACCACCGACCACGGGCTGGTCCTCCTGCTGCGCGTCGGTGGATCCCGCCCCGAGCGAGGTCGAGCGTCGCCCGGACTCAGCGCGGGGAGTGCACCCGCTGTTGGGCTTCGAGCAGGCCGAGCGTCGCGAGCGCCTCCACGGCATCCGCGGCGTCGTCCAGCAGGAAGGGCAGCTCTGCGCGCTCGAGCTTGGAGAAGTCGCGCAGCACGAAGTCGGCGGCGTCCATCCGCCCGGGCGGTCGGCCGATGCCCACGCGCACCCGGTGGTAGTCACGGGTGCCGACGGAGGCGCTGATCGAGCGGAGCCCGTTGTGACCCCCCTCGCCGCCGCCGCGCTTGAGCCGGATGGTCCCGGGGTCCAGGTCGAGCTCGTCATGGATCACGACGAGCCGCTCGGGCTGCACGGAGAAGAACCGCAGCAGCGCCGACACCGGCCCCCCGGACTCGTTCATGTAGGACGACGGCACCGCGATCACGCCCGGCGGCCCCGGCACTCCTCCGGTCCCGGCCCCCAGTCGGACCTGGGCGGCCACGGCACGCGCCTTGTGGGTGCGAAGCGTCGACGTGGTGCGGCGCGCGAGCTCCTCGACCACCATCGCACCGACGTTGTGACGGTTGCCGGCGTAGGTCGGGCCGGGGTTACCCAGTCCGACGACGAGCCAGGGGCTGGTGTCGCTCACGAGGGAAGAGTATGCCGGTGGCCCCCGACGCGGACGGGGCCCGGCCCCATCGGACCGGGCCCCGTCGGGGCGTGCTGGAGTGCCCTTGGTCAGGCCTCGTCGGTCGGCTCCGATGCCGCGGCGTCCTTCTCGGCTGCCTCGGCGATGGCCTCGTCGGACTCCTCGCGCTCGATGCCGGCCTCGGCCTCCGCCTCGGCGAGCTCCTCGTCGAGTGCGTCCTGCGCGATCTGCTGGCTCACGTTGACCACGAGGGCCGCGCCGTCGGTGACCAGGGTCGCACCGTCGGGCAGGGTGACGTCGCTCGCGTGGATCTGGGTGCCGGCGGGGAGACCCTCGACAGAGACGGTGAGGAACTCGGGGATGTGGGTCGCCTCGACCTCGACCTCGAGGGTCGTGTGGTCGGTGGTGACGACGGTCTCGGGGGCCGCGTCGCCCTCGAGGTGCACGTTGACCTCGACGGTGACCTTCTCGCCGCGCCGCACGACGACGAGGTCGATGTGCTCGATGACGGGCTTGATCGGGTCGCGCTGGACGTCCTTCGCGAGCGCCAGGTGGTCCTCCCCGTCGATGACGATGGTGAGAAGGGCGTTGGAGTTCTTCAGGACGAGCATGGTCTCGTGACCCGGCAGGGTGATGTGCACCGGCTCGGTGCCGTGGCCGTACATGACCGCGGGAATTTTGTGGTCACGACGGATCTTGCGTGCGGCACCCTTGCCGAACTGGGTGCGGGTCTCGGCATCGAGCCTGGTCTCGGACACGGGGTCTCCTGGGGAAGTGAGGTCGGGTGAGCAGTCGGTCCTCGACGCGGGACGTGGCACCGATCATCTGGCGCACGATCGGCCCGCGGATCCACCTGATCTGCGCGCCGCCAGCGTCGATCACGGATTCGTCGTGGTCCGCAGTGTGGCGGTCACCGGACTTCTCTGGCCGATGCGACGTCCCTCGCCGAGGCAACTGCCAGAGTCTAGGCGACGGGTGAGGTAACGCTGAAATCGGCATGGTGGCCGGCTGAGTCGACCTGTCGCTCACGGTCACGCTCGCCGAGCCGCACCGCGACGACGCCGCCGAGGAGCACCCCGCCGCCGAGCAGCTGCACCGGCCCGGGCAGCTCACCGAGGATCAACCACGCGAAGAGCACCGCGAACATCACCTCGCTGAGCCCGACGAAGGACGCGAGCGTGGATCCGAGGTGGCGAGCACCGATGATGCCCAGGACGTAGGCCGCGACTGCGGCGACGACGATGAGCTCGGCGAAGGCCACCCCGACCGGCATCCCGCGCCCGGCGACGACCACGACGTCGGCGCCGGCCGCCATGGGGATGACGCCGGTGAGGCCGAGGACCGAGAGCACCACGGCTCCCGCGCCCAACCCGAGCCCCGCGAACGCGAGCGCGGGCAGGTGCGTCTCACGGGCGGCCAGGACGTAGTGACCCGCGAGCCCGATGGCTGCGAGGAGCGCCCACGCGACGCCGACGAGGTCGGGGGTGGACTGGCCGGTCACGTCGAGCACGAGCACGAGGCCCGCGATCGCCAGCACGATGCCGAGCAGGGTCAACCGGTGCGGTGCCCGGCGGGTGAGCAGCCACACCCACAGCACCACGAGGACGATGCCGAGGTACTCGATGAGGAGGGCGACCCCGACGGTGAGGCGCTCGACGGCCTGGAAGTAGCCGAGCTGGGCTGCTGCCACGGCCAGCGTGCCGTAGAGCCCCACAAGCGGGAGCTCGCCGCGGATGCTCCGCCAGCGTCCGCGCAGGGTCCACACGGTGAAGGGCAGGAGGACGAGCGCGGCCCCGGAGATGCGCACCAGGACGACGGCACCGGGAGTCCATCCGGCGCCGATCAGCGCCTTGGCGAACGGCCCGGCAGTGCCGAACGCCGCGCACGACAGCAGCATCGCCACGAGCCCCACTCCACGATGCCGCCTCATCGCCGCGACCATCACTCGCCCACTTCCATGTCAGGACCGAAAATCATTACGCCGATGACAGTAGAGTATGGTGACGTCATGAGTCAAAATGCTTTCACTCATGACGTGATGGTGACACTCTCCACCGCCGCCGCCCTGGTCAACACCGCGCCCGGCCTGGGATGCACCACCGAGGACGAGCTCGCCACGCCACGGCAGGTGACGGCGTTCTTCGAAGGCTTCGGCTGGTCAGGGGCCAGGTGCACGCCGCGGGACGTCGAGGACATCCACCTGCTGCGCCACCGGCTGCGCACCGTGTGGTCCGCTGACGTGACGGCCCTCGCCGAGGAGGTGAACGCCCTGCTCGCAGAGGGCGCCGCCCTCCCCCGCATGGTCAACCACGGCCAGTCCTACGGGTGGCACATCCACGCCACGCCCGAGGACGCCCCACTGGGCCGGAAGGTCGCCGTCGAGATCGCCATGGCGCTCGTCGAGCTGGTGCGCACCGAGCAGAACGAGCGGCTCCAGGTCTGCTCGGGTGAGGACTGCGAGGACGTCTACGTCGACCTCTCCCGCAACCGGTCCCGTAAGTTCTGCGACGGCACCTGCGGCACCAGGGCCAACGTCGCGGCATACCGGGCCCGCAAGGCTGTCGACACCTGACCCTCCCCCCTCCCCCGCTGTTTTCGCGAAGTCAGGAGCACCCCGCGAAATCTGGACGGTGCACGGCCCAGAACCTGCGGGGTGCCCCTGACTCCGCGGGGAAGCCGTCAGGTGCGGCCGGCGAAGAGACTCGTCACCGAGCCGTCCTGGAAGACCTCCTTGACCGCTGCACTGATGAGCGGGGCGATCGAGAGCACCGTGAGGCACTCGATCTCCATCTCGGGCTGGATCGGCAGGGTGTTGGTGACGATGACCTCACGGGCCGCGCACTCCTGGAGCCGCTGGACCGCCGGCGCGGAGAGGATCGCGTGGGTCGCGGCGATGATGACGTCCTTCGCCCCGCCGTCCATCAGGGCGTCGGCCGCCTTGGTGATCGTGCCACCGGTGTCGATCATGTCGTCGACGAGCACGCAGACACGGCCGGCGACCTCACCCACCACCCGGTTCGCGACCATTTCGTTGGGCCGGTTGATGTCACGCGTCTTGTGGATGAAGGCCAGCGGCACACCGCCCAGGCGCTTGGACCACTGCTCGGCGACCTTGATCCGGCCGGCGTCCGGGGAGACCACTGCGAGGTCCTCGTGACCGTACTTCGTCGCGACGTAGTCACTGAGGATCGGCAGGGCGATCAGATGGTCGACCGGCCCGTCGAAGAATCCCTGGATCTGGTCGGTGTGCAGGTCCACGCAGATCAGCCGGTCGGCGCCCGCCGTCTTGAACATGTCGGCCATCAGGCGGGCACTGATCGGCTCGCGGCCACGGTGCTTCTTGTCCTGACGGGCGTAGCCGTAGAACGGCATGACCACCGTGATCCGCTTGGCGCTGGCGCGCTTGAGGGCGTCGACCATGAGCAGGTGCTCCATGATCGCCTCGTTGATCGGGCTGGTGTGGCTCTGGATGACGAAGGCGTCCGACCCGCGCACCGACTCCTCGAAGCGCACGTAGATCTCACCGTTCGCGAAGTCGTAGGCGCTCGTGGGCACCAGCTCGGTGCCGAGCATTGCGGCCACCTCCTGGGCCAGGCCGGGGTTGGCACGCCCCGAGAACACCATGAGCTGCTTCTTCGGCCTCTTGCGGATGTTCGCTGACGGCGGTCGGTGCGGGCTCACTGGTGCTCACCTTCGGTGGTGGATGCCGAATCATCAGGATGCCGGGTGCCTGCCTCATGCGACGCCAGCGCAGCCAGGGCGGCTGCGGCCGTCGCTGTTCCAGCTCGAGCCCTCGCCACCCAGCCGTCGACGTTTCGCTGGCGGCCGCGAGCCACGCCGATCTGGCCCGGCCCCACGTCCTTCGTGACGGCCGAGCCGGCGGCGACGTAGGCGCCGTCAGCGACGGTCACCGGCGCGACGAGCACGGTGTGGGAGCCGACGAAGGAGTCGCGGCCGATGGTGGTGTGGTGCTTGGAGACTCCGTCGAAGTTCGCGAAGATCGTGCCCGCGCCGATGTTGGCGCCCTCCCCGATGGTGACGTCACCGGCATACGTGAGGTGCGGCACCTTCGCCCCATCGCCGATCTCGGCGTTCTTCGTCTCGACGAAGCCCCCGATCTTGGCGCGAGCGCCGAGCCGGGTGCCCGGGCGAAGGTAGGAGTAGGGGCCCACCGTGGCGCCCGCGCCGATGACCGCGAGGTTGGCGACCGAACGAGTCACCTGGGCCCCATCTCCCACCTCGGTGTCGGTGAGGGTGACCTCCGGTCCGACGACGGCGCCGGCACCGATGCTCGTCGCCCCGAGCAGCTGGGTGCCCGGGAGGACCGTGCTGTCGGCGCCGATGCTCACGTCCACGTCGATCCACGTCGTCGCGGGGTCCAGGATGCTCACCCCGGCGCGCATGTGCTGCTCGCAGACCCGGCGGTTGAGCTCGCGGCCCAGGGTGGCGAGCTGGACCCGGTCGTTGACCCCTTCGGTCTGCCAGAGGTCCTCGATGACGTGGGCGCGCACCGACAGGCCGGCCTCGCGCGCGATCGCGACGACGTCGGTGAGGTACTTCTCGCCCTGGGAGTTGTCGGTGCCCACCCCCGCCAGCGCCTCGCGCAGCACCCTCACATCGAACGCATAGATGCCCGAGTTGATCTCGGTGATGGCCCGCTCGTCGTCGGTCGCGTCCTTCTGTTCCACGATACGAGCAACCTTGCCATCCGCATCCCGAACCACCCGGCCGTAGCCCGTGGGGTCGGGGAGGTGCGCCGTCACGACGGATACCGCGCTCCCGGTGTCAGTGTGGCTCGCGGTCAGCTCGACGAGCGTGTCGCCGGTCAGGAGCGGCACGTCGCCATAGGTGACGAGCACGGTTCCGGTGAGGTCCTGCGGGAGCGCCTCGAGCCCGCACTCCACCGCGCGGCCGGTGCCCTTGACGTCGTCCTGGTCGGCGACGACGAGGGAGTCGTCCTGCTCCAGGCAGAAGGCGACCACCCGGTCACGCTCGTGGCGGACCACCACCTCGACGTGCTCGGCGCCGGTGGCCCGCGCGGCGCGGATGGCGTGACCGACCAGGGCGGTGCCGCCGATCCGGTGGAGGACCTTGGGTGTCGAGGACCGCATCCGGGTGCCCTCCCCCGCGGCGAGAACGATGACTGCTGCCGGGCGAGGGTTGCTCACGCGCAAGACTCCAGGGGTGGGTGTCAGGGGTGCCACAGGACGGC
>JBDSVV010000169.1:0-4491 GCA_039927035.1 Ornithinibacter sp.
TGGGGGGTCGTGCACTGGGCGCGCGATGCGCACGAGGCCAACGCCATCGTGACCCGACTCGTGCAGGCGACCGGCTCGCGCGAGGTCGTGAAGGTCAAGTCGATGGCGACCCAGGAGATCGGCCTCAACGAGGCGCTCGCCGAGCACGGCATCGCCGCCTGGGAGACCGACCTCGCCGAGCTCATCGTGCAGCTCGGCGACGACCTGCCCAGCCACATCCTCGTCCCAGCGATCCACCGCGGGCGGGCCGAGATCCGCGAGATCTTCCTCGACCGGATGGCCGCCGCCGGGCGGCCGGCACCAGAGGGCCTCACCGACGACCCCGCAGAGCTGGCCTCAGCGGCGCGCCTGCACCTGCGGGAGAAGTTCCTCACAGCTCGGATGGCCGTCTCCGGTGCGAACTTCGCTGTGGCGGAATCGGGCACGCTGGTCGTAGTCGAGTCCGAGGGCAACGGACGGATGTGCCTGACCCTGCCCGAAGTACTCGTCTCGGTGGTAGGGATCGAGAAGGTGCTGCCGACCTGGGCCGACCTCGACGTCTTCCTGCACCTGCTACCCCGCTCCTCGACAGGTGAGCGGATGAACCCCTACACCTCCACGTGGTCGGGGGTCACGCCCGGCGACGGACCCCAGGAGGTGCACGTCGTCCTCCTCGACAACGGTCGCACCCGGGCCCTGGCCGACGAGGTCGGTCGTCAGGCTCTGCGCTGCATCCGGTGCTCGGCGTGCCTGAACGTCTGCCCGGTCTACGAGCGGGTCGGCGGCCACGCCTACGGGTCGGTCTACCCCGGGCCGATCGGCGCGATCCTCAACCCGCTGCTCAAGGGCGTAGGAGAAGACCCGCAAACTGACTCCCTGCCCTACGCCTCCACGCTGTGCGGCGCGTGCGCCGACGTCTGTCCGGTGGCGATCGACATTCCCGAGGTGCTCGTCCACCTGCGCATCAAGGTCGTCGACGCCCACCGAGACGACACCTTGCCCAAGGCCGAGGCCATGGCGATGCGCGCAGCGGCATGGGGCCTGGCCCGGCCGGGCCGGATGTCTGCCGGTGAGCGCGCGAGCGGAATGCTCGGCCGCATCTGGCGAGGTCGCGGTATGCCGGGTGGTCGCCGCGCGCTCGGAGGTCTGCCGTGGCCGGGGTCGAGGTGGACCCAGGCCCGGGACGTTCCTGTCCCGCCCCGGGAGTCGTTCCGGCAGTGGTGGTCTCGCACGGGTCGCACGGAGGGGGAGAAGTGAGCGCGCGCGAGGAGGTGTTGGAATCGGTGCGGGCCGCGCTGGGGGCGGCGCCTCGCCCGCCCGTCCTGGTCGACCGCACCTACCGGGATGCGCCCACCGCGGCGTCCCGCGAGGAGGTCCTTGCGCTCTTCGTCGACCGCGTCGAGGACTACAAGGCTACGGTGACCCGGTGCCGCTCCGGTGACCTCGGTGCCACCATCGCGGCTGCCCTCGCGGGGACCGGGCGGGTCGCCGTCCCCGCCGACCTCGATCTGAGCATCCCGGCATCCGTCCCGGATCACGGTCTGACCAAGGCCGACCTCGACGGTGTCGACGCGGTGGTCACGCGGGCCGCCCTCGGGATCGCCGAGACGGGCACCGTCGTCCTCGACCACGGCACCGGCCAAGGGCGCCGGGTGATCAGCCTCCTCCCGGACCGGCATGTCTGCGTCGTGCGTGAGTCCGACGTCGTACCCGGGGTGACTCAGGCCGTCGCAGCCCTTGACCCGGCCCGGCCCCAGACCTGGATCAGTGGCCCCTCGGCCACCAGTGACATCGAGCTCTCACGGGTTGAGGGAGTCCACGGCCCCCGGCAGTTTCACGTCGTCCTCGTCGCCGAGTAGCCGGTCGAGCGCCTGTGCGACCTAGCGGCTGGACAGCTCGATGACCGGGATGACCAGGGTAGTCTTCTGCTCGTCGCTACGGAAGGGTCCGACGTCTGCGTGAACCGCCTGGGAGGTCGCGATGAGCCAGGTGTCGGCGTCGCCGTGGATCGCTGCGACGGGGGTCACCCGCTCGGTGCCGGCCAACTCGTCCTCACGTGACCCTGCACCGGCTCGAGATCGAGGGTGGATGCGGTTCTTGACCGACGTCCCGTCCGCCACCTCGATGAAGAGCAGCCGGTGCCCGCCGTCCAGGCTGATGATCAGGCACTCGCCGTGCCGGGGGAGGTTGGGTCCCCCTCGATGTCGGTGCAGTCGAGCACGAGCTTTCACCACGGAGACACATCGTAGGCGTTCTGGCAGTCGATGGTCGTGTGCGACACCCGTGACATCATGGCGCCACTCTCCGAGCGCTGGGTGTCGCTCCCACACCCTGTTCGCGACTGGAGATGTCAGAAATCGCCTTCATCGGACGCCAGAAGCGGGCTGCACCTGCCCCCCGCAGAGGGATCCACCCCGGTACATCCTCGGTGTGCAGGCTGGCCCCGGCCTCGGGCCCGAACTGGGCGAAGTGCTCACCGAGCGGCTCGATTGACGATCGTCATCGCACGCTGTTCCGTGTCGGCGGGCGATCGTCGGAAAGAGGCCTGAATCGAAGAGCGAGGATGTCATGCCTCCGCGACTGACCGAGGCGATCGCGCGGGTCGCGCGGCGGTCACCACCGCAGTCATGCCAGTCCGGTCGAGGATCGGGTCCCGTGATGAGCATCATCGGCGGTGCCTGAGGATCGTCGCGGGCCGCCGGCCAGCGCCATTGTGTCATCGCGTCAGGTCACCATCGGATCGCGCCCGATGGACATCAGTTCCCAAGACCAAGAGTGGCCCGCAGGTGCACATCGTCCGAGGTAGTGTCGAGGACACTTCGACGACGAGGAGGCCGTGATGGACTGGTGGGGATGGGTGATCCTCGTGGTGGTCCTGGTGGTGGTGCTCGTCGCGGCGGTGCTGGTGGTGCAAGCCCGTCGGCGCCGGGGCGGCGTGATCATCGGGTCCAAGAGTCCTGACCGAGGTGAGCGACGATGAGGCTGATGCGCACCTCTGAGATCACCCAGCGTCCGGTGGTCACGATGGCCGGTGAGGACATAGCCCAGATCAAGGATGTCGTGTATGCCGCCGACGGCGGCTCGGTCAGCGGGTTCACGCTCGCCGGGCGTGGTCTCTTCGCCGGGCCCCTCATGGAGTTCCTGCCCTGGGCGGGCGTCTCAGCCCTGGGCGCGGATGCGGTGATGGTTCGCGACGAGAGCGTGCTGACGTCGTCCCCGTCGATCCTCGGGGGGTCCCGGGGCAGTGCGGGGCCCGCCGGTGACGTCCTCGGCGCTCAGGTTCTGACAGAGGAAGGCATCGGCTTGGGCACGGTGCACGACGTCGTCGTATCAATCGACGTCACCGGAGGCGAGCACTGCGACGTCGTCGGCTACGAGGTCGAGGCGTCCGAGGGGCTCGGCACCCAGGGCCAGATGGTGCTGATCCCGCTGCCCGACACGATGGCCGCCTCCGGCGAGCATCTCATGGTCCCCAGCAGTGTGAAAGACTTCGTCGGTCACGACCTGGCCGGGTTCGGCGCGGCCGTGGACCGCTTCCGTGCCCACCTGGAGGACTCCCGACCATGATGTTCTCGGCCGCCAAGGGGCACAAAGTCGTCGACACCAGCAGTGCCGCCACCGTCGGCACGGTGAGCGGGTTCCTCGTCGAACCCTCGGCCCACGTGATCGTCGCCCTGCGGGTCAAGAAGGCCGAGACGGGCGAGGTCATCCGGTGGCGCGACATCACTGCCTTCGGCAGCGAGGCCGTCACGGTCCCGCGGGGTGGGGTGGTCACGGACACCGACGCCGAGCTGGAGGCGTTGGGAGCCAAGGCCCGCAAGCTGATGAAGAAGCGCGTCCTGACCAGCGCCGGCGATGAGCTCGGAACTGTCAAGGACGTCGACTTCGACCCCGCGACGGGCGCACTGACCTGGTTCCTTCTCGGCGGGGAACCGGACGTCGCGGCCGACCGCCTCATCGGGGTCGGGTCCTACGCCGTGGTGGTCCGCGCAGAACCTCACGGCTCCTGACGCGCAAGCGTCAGTCCCCGAAGACACGATCCGCGATGCACCAGGGGTAGTCGCGGATGCCGAACGCGTGCTGATCCTCTTCAGGGCTTCAGGGCTTCAGGGCTTCAGCGGTTGACCCAGGCCCCCCACGCACTGTCGCCCCCGAACGCCTGCGCGATCACTCGGTGGTCGCTCGACAGGTCGCCCTCGGTGAGCAGGTTGACCTCCAGTGCGGTGCGGGCGATCGGCGAGGGGTGGCTCTGGCCAACCGACCACGCCTCGCCGCGCAGTTCTACGAAGTCACGGCCCAGAGACGACGGGACGCACTCGCGCGGCATCCACTCCTGTGCGGCGCAGAGGTGACGGTTGAGGTTCTCCTCGACCGTCACCTCGCGAGCAGCGAGCAACTGGGCACTGTCGAGTGACGCTTGCGCCTGGCGGGTTGACCCCGGCGAGGGCTCACCGCGCGGGACGTCGTGGACGAGTGCCGGCCGTTTCCTGAGGGGGACGGCCGGCACTCGTC
>JBDSVV010000170.1:0-8712 GCA_039927035.1 Ornithinibacter sp.
AGTGGCGCGCCAAGGACCACGGCACGCCCGTGGCCCCGGCGGGCATCAACCGACGCATCACCGAGGACGTCGTGCAGACGGTGCTGTCGGTCGACCCCGGGGGTCGGCGGCTCTCACACGACGAGTCCGCGGCGCTGCTGGGTGCCTACGGGGTGGACGTCTGGGGGAAGCACGACGTGCGATCCGCGGACGAGGCCGTCGTGGCTGCGAACACGCTCGGTTACCCGGTCGTCCTGAAGTCCACGGCACCGATGCTGCGCCACCAGGGCGGAATCAGCGGGGTCCGCGTCGACCTGGGCTCCGAGGCTGCGCTGCGCGCGGCCTGGCACTCCCTCAGTGAGCGGCTGGCCCCGCTCTCGGCGGACCGGTTCGTGGTCCAGCGGATGGCTACACCGGGGGTCGCGTGCGTCATCACCTCCGACGAGGACCCGCTCTTCGGCCCCGTCATCGGCTTCAGTGTTGCCGGGCTGCCCACCGAGCTGCTCGGCGACATCGCCTACCGGATCCCTCCCCTCACTGACGTCACCGTCTCCGAGCTCATCTCTTCGATCAAGGCGGCGCCCGTGCTGCACGGCCACCGCGGGGCCACCCCGGTCCACCGGGCCGCCCTCTCGGACCTCATCGCCCGGGTGTCCGTGCTGGCCGACGACCACCCCGAGGTGGCCTCCCTCGTGCTCAACCCCGTGAACGCCCACCCGGGAGGCGTGGAGGTGCTGGGCGCAGAGATCGTCATCGCGCCCGCCCCCCGGCGCGCCGACCCGGGCAGGCGATCCCTGACCTGAGCCGCCGCCCTGCCCGTCGGTGGGGTGCGGGCACAATGGACCCATGAGCAGTCGATCCCGAAGCAGTGGTGCGCCCGGCACCGCCCCCGTCCTCCCCTCGGAGCTGATGTCCGCGATCGAGCGTGCCGGCTACTACCCGGCGCTCGTCGCCGATGTCGTGGCGGCCGCCCTCGGGGAGGAACCGATCGAGAGCCACCTCGTGCACCTCGAGACCACCTTCGACCGCGACGTCGTTCGCCGGCACATCACGGTGCTGGTGCTCACCGGCAGCAGGCTGCTCATCGGCCACGCCGACGACCACGCCGACGACCCCCCCGCGCCGCAGGACGTCGCGACCGCCACCACTGAGTCCATCCCGTTGTCCGCCGTGCGCGGCGTGATGCTCACCCACGTCGTGGAGGACCCGCAGCACTACGTGCCGGGCAGCCTGGGTCGGGAGATCACCCTGACGCTCGGGTGGGGCACCGTTGCCCGGCTCGACCTCGTGCCAGCGGCCTGCGCCGACTCCGAGTGCGACGGCGACCACGGCTACGAGGGCACGATCACCGGCGACGACATCGCCCTGCGGATCTCGGCCACCGCCGACGGCACCGACGCCCTCTCCAACGCACTCGCCTTCGCCAGGGACCTCTCGACCGCCATCGGACAGGGCTGAGGGCTTGCTGGCTGACCCGCGGGACCGGATGCCGGGCACGGGCGACGCGTCTGCCCAGCCACCCGTCGGGGTCGGGCCCGCGCTGGCCGACGTCCTTCCGAGCGTCGCCACCAGCCTGGGTGTGCGGTGGCGCCCCCGGGCGGCGCACGGCGGCGTGGACCTTCCCCCGACACGCCGCGCGGTGGTCGTGCTCGTCGACGGTCTGGGTCACGACCTGCTGGTGCGCCGCGCCGGTCACGCGCCCTGGCTGAGGGCCCAGCTGGGCACCACGAGGCGACTCTCCAGCGGTTTCCCGTCGACCACCGCCACGTCGATGGGCAGCTTCGGTACCGGCCTGGCGGCCGGCGCGCACGGCCTCCTGGGCTATGAGGTGCTCGTTCCCGGGGCAGACCGGCTGCTCAACGAGCTGTCCTGGGAGGACGGGCCAGATCCCTTTGCCTGGCAGCCGCACGACACGGTCTTCGAGGTCGTGGCCCGCAGCGGTGTCGACGTCACCCGGGTGGGTCCGCACTACTTCGACGGGTCGGGCCTGACCAACGCCGCCCTGCGTGGCGGGCGCTTCGTGGCGGCTCGGTCCCTGGCAGAGCGCGTCGATGCCACCGTGGGCGCCGTGCGCGCCAGTGCCCGCTCACTCGTGCACCTCTACTGGGGTGATCTCGACAAGGTCGGCCACGTGCACGGCTGCGACTCGTGGCAGTGGGGCGATGAGCTGGAAGCCGTGGACCGCGAGCTCGCTCGGCTCGCCCGCACCCTCCCGCCGGACTGCGCCCTCACCATCACGGCTGACCACGGGATGGTCGACGTGCCGCACGCGGTGCGCCTCGACGTCGCGCACGATGCCCGGCTCGCCGCGGGGGTCCGGCACGTCACGGCGGAAGCGAGGGCCCCGCAGCTCTACGTCCAGCAGGGCGCCCTCGAGGACGTGCTCGACACCTGGCGCGAGGTGCTGGGTGACACCGCGCAGGTGCGCACGCGGGCCGAGGCCGTCGGGGCAGGGTGGTTCGGAGCGGTGTCCGCGGTGAACCTGCCGCGCATCGGTGACGTGGTCGTCGCCATGCAGGGGCGGCACGCCGTCGTGGACTCCAGGCGCGCACGACCCGAGCTCCTCGCCCTGATCGGGCTGCACGGGTCGCTCAGCGACGACGAGGTCTCGGTACCGCTGGTGCACGTGCCTGCGGCCACTGTCGCCTAGGGTGTGCGCTCGTGGCGGAACTGGTCTTCTTCTCGGGCACGATGGACTGCGGCAAGTCGACCCTTGCACTGCAGATGGATCACAACAACAGCGTCCGCGGGCGCCAGGGGATGATCTTCACCAAGTTCGACCGGATGGGCGACTCGGTGCTCTCCTCGAGGCTGGGGTTGTCGACGTCGGCCATCGAGGTCGACGACGCGCTCGACTTCTGGGACGTCGTCGTCGAGCGGCTCACCTCGGGGGCGCGGGTGGACTACCTCATCTGCGACGAGGCGCAGTTCTACACGCCTGCACAGGTCGAGCAGCTGGCCCGGGTCGTCGACGAGATGGGCATCGACGTGCACGCGTTCGGGATCACCGCTGACTTTCGCACCGAGCTCTTCCCCGGTTCGCGGCGGCTCATCGAGCTCTCGGACCGGGTGCAGCTGCTCCAGGTCGAGGCCTTGTGCTGGTGCGGGCGCAAGGCGACGCACAACGCGCGTGTCGTCGACGGCGTGATGGTGGTCGAGGGGGAGCAGGTGGTCGTCGGCGACACCGGCGAGGCGAGCGAGGGTCTGGTGGAGTACGAGGTGCTGTGCCGCCGCCACTACATGCGCAGGATGAACAGCCACGCGGCGCGGGCGGCATCGATCTCGCCCGACACCCTGCCCTTCGACCTCGACGTCTGCCCGGTGCCACCCCCGGCCTGAACGGGGGCTGGGCTCAGCCGGGCCCACTACCGCGGGTACCGAAGACGATGTCGTCCCAGCTGGGCACGCTCGGGCGACCCTTGCGCCCACCGGAGTGCCTGGTCGGCACCGGCCGCTGCTCGCGCAGGGGGGTCGCAGCTGTTCCGACCTGCTCGACCTCCTCGGGCGCGGCGTCCGGCGCGGTCGCGACGTCGGGCCCTTCGCGCCCATCACGTCCGACGCCGTCGACCGGCACCTCGTCCTGGGGCCACCCGCCGACGTGCTCGTCGGAGTCGGCTGCGGCATGCTCGAGGTGCTGGGAGAGCGGGTTGCGCCCGCGTGCCGCCGGGGGCGGTTCGACGTCGGCCGCCGGGGCCGTGAGGCCCTCCAGGGGGAGTGCGTCGTGTCGAGGACGGTCATCGCCCGGGGTGTGGGAGGGGGAGGCGCGTCGGCGCCCGCGACGGCCGCGCGCGCTGTGCTCGCGCATCGCGGCCATCAGGTCGATGGGCTCCTGGGACGCTCGGGCCGCCGTCTTCCGGTCGATGCCACCGTCGGCATCGAGGTCATAGACGTCGAGCTCGTCGGAGGAGTCGGCGCGGTGCGGCGCAGGGATGGCGCGGCTGGGGGCGGCCTCCTCGGTCAGCCAGCGCGCCTCGTCATTGGTCGCCGTCACCGATCCGCCGAGTGGTTCGTAGGACCAGCTCGCCGTGCGCTGGCGCCCACCGGCGGGAAAGGTCATGGTGAGCGACCAGATGCCGTCCTCGTCGCGGGCGGAGTCCCAGTCGGCGACACCTCGCTCGACGCCGCGGTCCTTCAGTCGCTGGGAGACCCGCTCCGCGAGGGTCACCGGCCCGGACCCGCGGCTCCCGACAGCGCACTCGCGAGCCGTGCGCGCGATGTACTCGCGCTCGGCCAGCACCGGTCCCTCGAAGCGCCGAACCTTCTCCACCGTCCAGCCGGCCCGGTCCGCGACCTCCGCGGTAGAGAGCCCCCGGCGGACCAGGGCCTGCACCTCGCGCGGGCGCAGGCCGCCGTCGATCTCGATCTGCAGCTGTCCGAGGTGGGGGCGGTCGCGACGGGCTGCGGCACGCAGGGCGTCGTCGAGCGGCACACGGAACCGGGCGCCGGTGGCGTCGGTGAGCAACACGTGCTGGCCGTCCTCGTGGACGCCGATGAGGCGAAGGTCCTGCATGTCACGCTCCCGGTGTTGCTCGTCGTCAGAACCAGACGATGCCACCTCGACCTCTCGGATCGGGGATACCACGCCGAGGGTCGGCGGAAAGCGCGGGCTACCGTATCGCCATGACACCGTCAGCCGACCTCAGCCCCTACGACGTCGTCTTGCTGGGCTCCTTCGGGGGCCCCGAGGCGCCCGAGGAGGTCATCCCCTTCCTGCGGCGGGTCACCGCGGGCCGAGACATCCCCGAGGAGCGGCTGGTCGCCGTGGGGGAGCACTATTTCGACCGTGGCGGGCGCAGCCCGATCAACGACCTGAACCGCGACCTGCTGGCCCGCCTGCGCGCCGAGCTGGACCGCCGGGGCATCGACGTCCCGGTGATCTGGGGCAACCGGAACTCCGAGCCGTTCTTCGCCGATGCGGTGCGGGAGTCCCTCGACCTCGACGCGCGCCGCGTGCTCACCCTGCTGACGAGTGCCTACTCGTGCTACTCCTCCTGCCGTCAGTACCGCGAGGACCTCGCAGCCGCCGTCGCAGAGGTCGGGCACGCCGCCGACGGGCTGGTCGTCGACAAGGTTCGGCCGTATGCCGTGCACCCGTCGGTCGGGCGGTCCTGGACGCGCGCCCTGCTCGAGGGACTTCGGGGCCTCCAGGACCCGACGAGCGCGCGGCTGCTCTTCGTGACGCACTCCATCCCGCTCGCGATGGACGACACCTCGGGGCCGGGCGACGGCGAGGGCAACCTCTACGTCGACCAGCACCTGCGGCTGCTGAGGCGAATCACCGACGAGGCCAACACCGCGCTCGGCACGGACCTCACCGGCGAGCTCGTCTTCTGCTCTCGGTCGGGTCGGCCGTCCCAACCGTGGCTCGAGCCCGACGTCAACGACCGCATCGAGGAGCTCGCGTCGGAGGGCGGTGGGCCGGTGGTGGTCCTCCCGATCGGCTTCATCTCCGACCACATGGAGGTCATCCAGGACCTCGACACCGAGGCTGCCGAGACGGCCGAACGGGTGGGTCTGCCGTTCCTGCGGATCGCCACCCCCGACACCGACGAGGAGTTCGTGTCGGGCCTGGTCGACCTCCTGCTCGAGCGCGCAGCCCAGGCCCGCGGCGAGGTCATCACCCCGCTGACCTGGCTCACTGGTGACGTCCGACCGTCCGTGTGCGCGCCGGGGTGCTGCCCCAACCTGCGCGTCGCCAAGCCCGCGCTCTGCGGGAGCGACTGATGGGCGCGGCGGCTCCCGTCGCGCTCGGGGTGCCCGAGGGTGTCGACCTCCACGACCTCGAACGGATCGCCTGCATCGCGGCGGAAGTGGCCGGTGACCTCGTGGTGAGCGAACGCCCCGCCACCCTCGGCGTCTCGGCGAAGTCCACCCGCACCGACGTCGTCACGGAGATGGACCAGGCCAGCCAGGAGCTGCTCATCAGGTTCATGGGGGAGCGCCGACCGCATGACGGAGTCGTCGGCGAGGAGGAGGGAGCCACCGTCGGGAGCTCCGGCATCACCTGGGTGCTGGACCCCATCGACGGCACGACCAACTACCTCTACGGCATCCCTGCGTATGCCGTGTCCGTCGCCGCGGTCGTGGGCGACCCGAGTGTCCCTGGCGGCTGGCGCAGCATCGCGGGCGCCGTCCTCAACCCGGTGGGTGGCGAGCTGTTCCACGCCCACGTGGGCGGCGGTGCGCGGCTGACCACCGATGCGGGGACCGTGGCGCTGTCGACGACCGACGCCAGCGACCTCGGCCTGGCGCTGGTCGGCACCGGGTTCGGCTACGACGCCGAGGTCCGCGAGCGTCAGGCCAGGGCACTCCTCGAGCTGCTGCCGCGGGTCCGCGACATCCGCCGGGCGGGGAGTGCCGCGCTGGACCTGTGCTCCGTGGCCTGCGGTCGCCTCGACGCCTACTACGAGACCGGGCTCAATGCCTGGGACCGCGCCGCCGGAGAGCTCATCGCTCGTGAGGCCGGCGCGGTGGTGTGCGGCCTCGCTGGTCCCGACGCCGGAAAGGGCCTCACCATCGCGGTCGGCCCGGGTCTGGCCGGGGACTTCGTGGAGATCGTGCGAGACCTGACCCGGCGCCACGTGACCGGCATCCACTGAGCATCGGCAGCGCTCGCACCGTCCTGGTCCACTGCGTCGACGACACAAGGAGAAGCCCCTCATGAGCCAGCAGGCGAGGTTGCCGGTCCTGGACCTGTCCGCGCTCGATCAGGGTGAACCGGCGACGCGACGGTTCCGCGATGATCTGCGCCGTGCCACTCATGAGTTCGGGTTCTTCCACCTCCCCGGGCACGGGTTCCCGATGAGGTGGTGCTGCACGCCTTCTCGGAGGCACGCACGTTCTTCGCACTTCCCCTGAAGGAGAAGATCAGCGTCGAGATGACGAAGAGCCCGCACTTCCGTGGCTACAACCGCACCGGTGGCGAGCTGACAGGAGGCAAGACCGACTGGCGCGAGCAGATCGACATCGGCGCGGAGCGCGAGGCAGTCTCGGACCCCGCATCACCTGCATACATGCGACTCGAAGGACCGAACCTCTGGCCCGGTGCTCAGCCCGGCCTGCGAGAGGTCTTCACCGATTGGAGCGAACGGTGCGCGAGCATCGGCACCCGCCTGCTCCGGGAGTGGGCCGCGGCCCCGGGCAGCCCGGCCGATGTCTTCGACCCGGCGTTTGCCAACCGTCCCTCGACGCTCATCAAGCTCATCAGGTACCCGGGTCGCCAGAGCGACCTGGCGACGTCCCAGGGCGTGGGCGCGCACAAGGATCCCGGCGTCCTGACCTTGCTGATGGTGGAGCCCGGTAAGGGGGGTCTGCAGGTGGAGCACCACGGCACGTGGATCGACGCGCCGGCGATGCCGGGAGCGTTCGTCGTGAACATCGGAGAACTCATGGAGTTCGCCACCCGCGGTTACCTCAGGGCGACGGTGCACCGAGTCGCCTCACCCGAGCCGGGAGATGCCAGGCTGTCAATCCCCTTCTTCTTCAACCCGGCGTTGGACTCGACGATGCCGCTCCTCACGCTCCCCGCCGAGTTGGCCGCTGTGGCAGAGGGCGTCAGCCAGGACCCCACCAACGTCATCTCCGGCACATTCGGGGACAACCTCCTGAAGGCCCGGCTGCGCGCCCACCCCGACGTCGCCGCCGTGCACCACCCTGACCTGCACGCAGCGACCACCTGAGAGCTTTTGGGCACGCGCCGCTACCCCGTGAGCCGGTCCGCATGATGTGGACCCGTGGGCCGAGTGGGCGGTGGGCAGGGATGCGGTGAACCTGGGGTCTCGATCCGCCACGACTCGGCCGTGACACGCAAACCCAACCGTTCGTAGACGCGCTGTGCTGGGTCGCCGGGTGGCGCGGCAACCGTCGTCACCGTGCGAGGGTGGACCCGACCCGAGGAGGGGCAGATGTCCGAGCTCGGCTTGGTGGTCCGGTTCGTGCTCAAACCTGGGCGGGCACGGGAATTCGACGCGTTGATGAGTGACACGGTGGCGGGCATCGCTTCGCACGAGCCCAACACGCTGGTCTACGCGGTGCACGCCCTCGTGGACGAGCCCGACGTGCGCATCTTCTACGAGTTGTACACGAACGAAGCAGCCTTGGCCGAGCACGTGGAGCCACGCTGAGCATGGCCTTCTCGGGCCTCAGCAGCCGGGCAGCGGCCATGGATGTCCCGACCTGACGTCAGCGCCACATCACACGAATCGGATTCTGCTGTAGGCGAACTCATTGCTTTGGAGCCTTGTGCTTCGAACGGGTGTGCTATACAATTTGGGTATGGACCAGCCCCTGATGAGCCTCGCGGAGACCCGCGGTGCGATGCTCGCGGCCCGGGACGCGCTCGCGGGTTTTGGTCAGGTGATCCATCAGGCGTCGGGTGCGGAGCTCGCGGAGTTGATGACCCTCGCTGACGAGGTGTCCGCTGGGGCGGGGGCGGCCCGGGTGCAGGTCACCGTCGAAGCCATCACCCGTGGTGAGGTCGAGAGCGCCGGGGTGAACGTGCACACCTGGGTGCGCGACCACGCCCCGTCGTTGCGTCAGGGTGGCGCCACGCAGGTCGCGAAGGTCGCCACCGCGGTCACCAGGGGTGGCCGGACGTGGAACCCCGACGGTGCCGGTCCGGACCCGGAGTCCCCGACCGGGATCATCTGGGACGGGGTGCGCACCGGTGAGGTGTCGCCGGGGTTGGCGTGCGCGACGTTGGGTGAGGTCGACCGGTTGGTGCCGTTGCTGCGG
>JBDSVV010000171.1:0-2565 GCA_039927035.1 Ornithinibacter sp.
ACAGGACGCTCCAGATCAGCAGGTCGAAGATCGTGGTGGTGCTCAGGTGGCTCGCCGACACCAGGATCGCAGACACGGCCATCGTGGCGGCGGCGAGCACCTGCGCACCGCGTCCGGCGCCGAACTCGCGTGCGATCACGCCGGTGACGAACACGATCAGCGCACCGGCCACCGCCGGGGGCACCCGCAACCAGATCAGCGAGTGACCCGAAACGGCATCCATCACATGCGCCAGCACCGGGACCAGCGGGGGCTGGTCGACGTAGCCCAGCGCCGGATGCCCACCGATCGCGAGGAAGTACAGCTCGTCGCGGTGGTAACCGTACCCGGCGCTGCTCACGATCAACACAACGGCGAATGCCACCGACACCGGCATCAGAGCCCGCCACGCCAGCGCCGGTCGGACCCTCATGACGAGAAGTGTCCGCCAGGTGTGCCGCCGAAGCGGCGCGAGCCACGACACATTTTCACGGCGGAGTGTGGCTCAGGTGGCGTTCCGCACCCCCGACGCACCTCTGCACACCCAGACCTCCACGCGGTCATTGACTGACGTGTCCCGCGCAAGCGGCTGCTGGGTGGAGGACCGTCGCCGATGTTCGCGCGGGTGATGCCCTTGCCACGGCTGACAGGTCGGACGAGAGTGAACCGCGGTGGGGGTGCACCCTGACGAAGGGAAACTGACGTGGCTGCTCGATCGGTCTCGTGGGACACCGGGCCCGGAATCCCCGGGACCGTCTTCCGGCACATGATCACCGGCGAGGACACGGGCGGGCGCTTCTCCACACAATCCGCCGTGCTCCGCCCGCGAGAGCTCGTGATGCCGCACAGCCATCAGAACGAGGACGAGTTCACGTTCGTCTACCGGGGAAGGATCGGCGGCTTGGTCGGCGAGGAGGAGGTGGAGGTCGAGGAGGGCGGATTCCTGGTCAAGCCTCGCGGCGTCGTGCATGCACTGTGGAATCCCACGGATCACCCGGTGGTGGTCCTCGAGTTCATCAGCCCGGCTGGGTTCGAGCACTTCTTCGAGGAGATGGGCGCACTCACCGACGCTGGTCCGAAGGTCATGCGCGACATCGCGCAGCGATACGGCCAGCGGCCGCACCCTGAGCTCATCGCCGGGCTGCAGGAACGCCACGACGTCCACCTCTAGCCGCGAGCCAGCCGCCTCTGCGTCAGGGGAGCAGAGCGCACCTCGTCATCGCGACGATGCACGCTGCGGCAACGGGGTCAGTCCTCGAGGACTGACGCCGCCAACGTCCTGAGCTCCTCGTGAGCCCGCCTGTGCGCTCCACGGTCGACGCTGATCTCGATGACGCGCAGACCTTTCGGTGCCTGAGCCACGAGCGCTGACAGGGCACCGAGCGAGTCGGCCCGGGTGTGACCCACGCCGTGGGCCAGGCAGAGTGCGCCGAGATCGGTGCCCGTCGGGGTGCCGAAGATCCGCTCGAAGGTGTCGGCCCGCGCGGGCTCGCCGGGCTCGAGGGTCGTGAAGATCCCCCCGCCGTCATCGTTGGCGACGATGATGCTCAGGTCGGGGCGCGGTTCCCCCGGCCCGATGAGCAGGCCGCCTGAATCGTGCAGAAACGTCAGGTCCCCGAGAAGTGCGTATGCCGGGGAAGGCGAGGTGAGTGCGACCCCGACAGCGGTGGAGACGAGCCCGTCGATGCCGGCGAGCCCACGGTTGGCGACGACGTGGCCCGCGACCGCTCCTGCGACCCCGAGGTCCAGGTCGCGCACCGTGTTGGAGGAGCCGACCACGAGCACGGCACCCTCGGGAATGGCACTCGCCACCGCGGCTGCGACTGCGAGTCCTCCTGACTCTGGAAGTCCCTGTGCTGCAACCGCTTCGGCTACCAGTGCTCCAGCAGCCTGCCAGGCCTCGGCCCAGGCTGACGTCGACTGCGCGCTGACGCCTGCCCCTGCCCCTGGCCCGACCGAGTCCGGTTCTGGCTGCACGGCATCAGCCTCCAGGGCCGCGAACGGGTGGACGCGGGATGCCACGTGCGCCGGGTCGGCCCACTGTCCGTCAGCGACGACCTCGACGACGACACCGGATGCTCGGAGCACCGCCGCCACGGCCCGCGAGAGCGTGGGTCGGCCGATCACGACGACCCGCTCCGGGAGGTGTTCGGAGACCCAGCGGCTCGCCGTCAGCAGTAAGGGGCCGTGGGGAAGAGCACCGGCGCGGACGACGGAGGGCCCGAAGGGCTCCGCCACCACGGGGTGCCCTCGACCGAGCGCCCAGGCGGCCGCGGCCCGGGCGACTGACTCGCTCGGGAGGTCACCGATGACCACCAGGGTGCGCTCGACGAAGGAGATCCCCAGCGCGACTGCCCTGGAGGGCCCGACCACCTCGACCCAGGGCGCGCCCGCGGGCCGACCGGACAACGGCTCGTCCGTGATGAGCCTGCCATCAGGCGGTTCACGGTCGGTGAGCTCTGGCACGAGGGGGTCACGGAACGCGACATCGAGGTGCACCGGGCCCGCTGTGCCACCGGAGGCGCCTCGCGCGGCTGCGAGCGCACGACACACCGCCGAGCGCCATGGGCCGCCCGACGCCGGAAG